>NZ_JBSFDA010000135.1:0-27958 GCF_053593675.1 Streptomyces sp. NPDC002156
TGCCAGTACGTCCGCCACGTCCACCTGTGTTGCCCAGCGGCGGCGTTGTCGTTCCGCGGAGGGGGTCGTGTGGACGGACCCCGCCACCCCCGGGGCGGGGTCGGGTTCGGGCGCTCCCCCTGCGGGGGAGTGTCCGGACCTCCAACTTGCTCCGTCTGGGGCTGCGGTGGTCATCTCCTTTTGGCCGATGGGCAGTTCGTGGTGCGAGTCGTGCATTGGGCGGTATTCCTTGGGTGTTGTGGGTGGAGGGGCTCAGTGGGGGTGGCTGGCGCGAGCGGCCTTCGGGTCGGCCTTGATGGCGCGCACGACCTCCCCGGCGGTGTCGCTGGCGACGCTGTAGCCGTCCTCGCGCACGGTGTCCTCCAGGAGGTCGCGGGAGAGACGTCCGGTCTCGCCGTGGATGCGATGGGCGTACTCGGTGAGGAGGGCCCGTGTCGCGCGCGGTTTGGGTTTCGGGCGCTTTGGCTTTGCCCGCGCGGCCTTGCCCGGAACGGCATCCGGCGGCTCCTTGCCCGGCATCGGCTCCGGGCTGGTGGCGGTACGGGCGGGCTGTTGCGGGCGGTTTTCGGGCTCCGGGCGGGCTGCCCGGTCGATGGTGTCGTCGCCCGTATCGCTCTCGGGCGGGCGGCCCGGCTTCTCTGCCCGCTTTGTTGTAATGGCGCGCGGGCGGGCGGTCACGGAGCCGCCGGTCGGGTCCGGCGTGGAGGCGGGCCAGCGGGCGGGCAGCGGGATGGCGGCCAGGGTGAGCACCTGTTGGCGGGTGGCGAGTTTGCGCAGTAGCAGCTCGTCCTGGCGCTTGTCGCGGTCGATGTCGGCCTGCTCCAGGGCCTGGTGCAGGCGGCGGGTGAGGCGCCGGCCTCGCCGCTTGGCTCGTTGCCCCGGTGTCATCGCCTCTGCCCGGAGGATCAGGGTGACGGCCTGGTCGAGGGCACGCTCGCGGATGATCCGGGCGGCGTCCGCGTCCCGGTCGGCGATCCCCAGGCGGGCCAGCAGCCGTTCGCGCGCCTGTCGGGCGAGGACGGAGGCCAGGCTGCGGGAGTCGGCGTGTGGGCTGCGGTGGCGCAGTTCGATGCCCATGGCCAGGTGCCAGAGCATGGCCGCCATGACCGGGCCGACGAACGCCCGCACCGTTCCGCCCACCAGCCCGGATTCAGCGTAGGCGGGCAGGATCTGCACGGCGGTGATCACCCAGGTGAGGGTGCCGGGCAGACCGGGTGCCTGCTTCGGGCCGTTGAGGTTCTGCCGGGCGAGCAGGGCGGTGGCGAACAGGGCGAGTTCGGCGGCGGCGAACATCGCGGCTCGTTCGATGGTGCTGCCCATGTCGAGGTAGTCGGCGGCGAAGCGCCAGCTGGTGTCCGCGCTGTAGGCGGTGCAGCCGATCGCGGCGACAGCGGCAACCCGCACCGCGGCAGAGCTACGTCCCTGCCCGACGGACTTCCGGACGCGCCGCCACAGAGCCCATCCGGCGACCAGGGCGACCACGAGGAGGATTGCGGCAGCCGCCGGTGCAGGGAGCCAGTGCGGCAGGAAGGTTATGCCGGTGTCTTCGAGGCTGAGGGGCGTTGTGGGGCCTGATGTCATGCAGAGGCTCTCCGAGGGCAGGCGTGAGTGTGGGCGGTGATGCGAGGGGGATGGGGTGAGGTGAGCGCGGGCCGGTCAGACGGTGGGCGCGGTGCGGCGTCGTCGGTCGGGGCCGGTGAGGACGACGCGTTCGGTCATCTCTGCGAGGCGTGAGGTGACGCGGTCGCCGAGCGCGGTGCGCAGCTCGGGGATCGGCAGGTTGGTGGTGATGAGGGTGGGGAGCATGTGCTCGTACCGGTGGTTGATCAGCCGGTAGGTGAGCTCCTCGGTCCACTCGCTGGTCTTGGCCGCGCCGAGGTCGTCCATGAGCAGCAGCGGGCAGCGGGCCAGCGTCTGCAGGTCGCGTTCGGCGTCGTGGCCGGCGCGGGGGCGCAGGCGGGCGTAGAGGTCGGCGGTGGTGGTGGCTTCCCAGCGCAGGCGGACGCCTCGGCGCAGGAGGGCGCGTACGGCGCCGTACGCCTGGTAGGTCTTGCCGGTGCCGGTGGGGCCGGCGATCAGCAGCGACGGGCCTTCGGCGATGCCCGGTCCGCCGGGTCCGGGGCGTCCTGCTCCGGAGATGTGGTCGGCCCAGGCGGTGATCTGGGGGTGGTCGGCCAGGGCGCGGCGGTAGCGGGCGGGGATGCGGGCGTCCGCGAGTTCCAGGGCGGTGACGGGCTCGGCCGGCGGCTCCGCGGCCGTGGTGGCGGGATCTATGCCACGGCTTGCCAGGATCCCGTTGAGCCGGTCGGCGAGCGGGCCGACGGGGAGCGGCTCGCGGGTGAGGGTGGCGGTCAGAGTTCACCTCCGTAGGCGGCGGCGACATCGGTGGGGTTGGTCCACGGCCGGTGCACGGCAGGGGTGTTGGGCGTGGCGTTCATGACCTCGTTCACGAGGCTGGGCAGGGAGCTGGGGTGCATGCCCTTGGCCCGGTGGCGTTCGAGCGCGGCTCGGAGGTGGGCGGGAGCGACGCCCTCGTCGAGCAGCTTGCGCACCCGTCGGCCCAGATGGCCCAGGAAGTCGCCCGGCGGGCGGTGGTTGCACGCCGCGACGTACTCGGTGATGAGCTGCTGCGCCGAGACCGTGTCGGGCGCTGGGGCGCTTGCGCCCCCCGAAGGAGTACTTCCTAGATCCATGATCCTAGGTCCTAGATCCGGGCAGTGAGGCTTCACCGACGGCTCCGGGAGTCCTCCGTGAGCCTTCACGGAGGATTGCGTGAATCTGCCCTGACCTGCGGGTTCTTCATCGGTGCCCGGATTCAGTGCGGCCTTGGGTATCTCCGGTGTGCCCGCACGGAGGGCTCCGTGAGATGGCAGTGAGGGCTCCGTGACGCCGACCCCGGCTGCGCTCGGATTGGCTCCGACCGGAACGTCGTGGTGCGGGCAGCCGGGGAGGCGGCTCACGCTGGGCCGGTTGATCTTCTGATGCTGATGCCAGGTCACGATGTGCAGGAACCGCTTGTCATCCGGCCCCTTGTAGCGGCAGATCAGCCCGGCGTCGGAGAGCTGGGCGAGGTCCGTCTCGACATCGGACGGGGTGTGCTCGGGGCGCAGGACCCACAACTGTCCGGCGACGATCGCGGCGTGATCGCGGTGGCGGCCCTGGTCGTCGGCCTGGGTGAGCAGGCCGAGGAAGGTGCGCTCGGCGGTCAGGGTGACGGCGGCCAGGGACTCGGAGACGAAGGCTTCGGGCTTGATGGTGCGGATTCGTGCCAAGAGGGGGGCGGTCCTCACTCGGTTGCAGGTGGGTGAGCACCCACGGCTCACCGTCGATCGTGGCGGTACGGGCGTCAGGGGCAGGGGAGTTGACCGGCCGGCGGCGCGGGGCGCGCTGATGGCCGCTCGCGCTTTCCGGGGGTGTCGTCAACATAGCCACACCCAAGCTGCGCAAGTCCAGCCCTATCCCGCGCAATCTCTTCGGGCAGAAAGGCTGCCGAAAGGCAGGCGGTAAGGGGAGGTCCTAAAACTGTAGGACACGATCGGCCGTTGACGAAATAGTTGCCCTGGACGCCGAGCCAGAAGCGTCACATCGGGAAGCCGTTGACGTGCCGTCGACGGGGAAGCTACAACACAACACCCCACGTCAGAGCGCCCTCGGGACGTCGATCGGCCTGTCGGTCCTCGACCCTTCCTGCCCCCGGGAGACCGCTTCGCAGTGAACTGCGAGAGCGGAACATAGACCACGATCGCCGGTTAACCAAACCGGCGAATGGACGCTTCAATTGGAGCCATGCCAGCACGCCCATTGGAAATCGGACCCGCAGGAATACGCGCGGCCCGCACCATCGAAATCCTCCGCACCGAACGCGGCTTGTCGCAACGCCAGTTGGCCGGCCGCGTGACCGCGCTCGGCCACCCGATGTCCAACACCACGCTGTCCCGCATCGAACGCATCCAACGCCGCTGCGACGTCGACGACCTCGTCGTGATCGCCGAAGCCCTCCTCGTCTCGCCTCTCGTGCTGCTGCAGGGGCCGACCGCCACGTGACGAGGCCCGCTCAGCACCGCTGACCGAGCACGCCCCCCAACCGAGTTAGGACCCGCCCTTCTTGCACCGCTCCGAGATACCCCCTGCCCTCGTGCGCCGCTTTCCCGGCACCGAGGGCGGAGCCCCCTTGCCCCGTCTCTACCGTCCCGAAGAAATCGCCGAAGCCCTCGGCTGTTCCGCCTGGTGGGTCAAGGACCGTGCTCGGCGCGGCCTCATCCCGCACACCCGCGTCGGCCGCGCCTACCGCTTCACCGCCGCACACCTCGCCGAGATCGTCCGCCTCCACGAAGAGCGCCCGAAGCGATCCTTCAGCAGTGCGCCGACCGGTCTAGCAGTAGCAAGTCCTCCCGCTGCACGAACTCGTGCCGCCCAGCCTTCTCGGCCGACTACGGCCGCGACGACGGGGCATCTGCGGGCCCGGCCGCCGCGCCGGACCCAGTACGAGACCGTCGTGTAGCGCGCCCGTACCCAGCCACGAGGCAAGAGCAAGGAGGAAGACGGAAGTTGGGTTTCGCGGAGAAGCGTGGAAACTACTGGCGCGGCCGATACAAGACCGCGCCCGGCATGCACCTCACGGTCGCCGACGAGAACGGCAAGGCGATCCGGTTCGCCACCAAGGGCGAGGCCCAGCGCGCCGCGAGCGAGGCCGAGAACAAGTACCGGCGCGGTGACTGGCGCGACCCGTCGCTTGGCCAGGAGACCTTCGGCGAGTACGCGAACCGCTGGTACGCGGCCCAGGACCTGGCCGCCTCGACCATGCAGAACTACAAGCGTCACATCGAGGAGCACCTGCTCCCCGACTTCGAGGACAAGGCGCTCGCCGGCGTCCTGCGCACGGACGTCGATCTGTGGGAGAAGAAGGAGAAGGCCGTGTACGCGGCCTCCAGCGTCAAGACCTGGCGCTCGACGCTCCACCTGATCTTCGAGGACGCGATCGACGAGGGGTTGATCACGTCCAACCCATCGACCAGGCGGCGCGGACGCGGCAAGCGCGCCGGCCGCTCCCGCGACCGCGGCCCGGAGAAGGTCATCACTGACCCGCTCGGCATCCTGCTGACTGCCGAACGGGCCGCCCTGCTCTCCGGCCGCGACGACGAGTTCGTCGCTGTCGTCCTCAAGGGGTACACCGGCATGCGCTGGGGCGAAATTGTCGGCCTGGAGACGGAGTTCGCCCGCCCAGGCTCCGTCCGTGTCGAGTGGCAGCTGTACGAACTCGACACCGGCGAGCTGGTGCGCTGTCCGCCCAAGGACGACAGCTACCGCAAGATCGATGCGATGGACTGGTTGTCGGCTCTGGTCGCCAACCACGTCGCCCGTACGAAGCCGAAAGCCTGCCCGTGTCACGGTAAGACCTACGTCTTCCAGGGACAGGGCGCGGCCCGCACCGACGGCCACCAGGGCGCGAAGCTCATCGACGTCGCACGCCGTGCCGAAGTCTCCACGGGCACGGTGTCCAACGTCCTCAACCACCCCGACCGCGTCACCGAGGCCAAGCGGGTGAGGGTGGAGCAGGCCATCGTGGACCTGGGGTTCGTGCGGGGCGGCGCGGTGTCGCAGCACGCAGCCCACTGGCGCCGAAACGGCTTTGCGACATGGCTGTTCACTCCGGCCGTCTCCGGCTGGTACCCGAGGAAGGCACCGCAAGAGACCCGCCCCGTCCCGCTGCTCGGCGAGCCGTGGCCCGGCGTCCCGGCCCGAGGACGCGGCGCCAGTGAGCGGGCCGACGCTTGCTGGCTTCCCATCGCCAAGGGCCTCACGCCCCACGGCCTTCGCCACACCCACCGGACCGTGATGGAGGACCTCGGCACCGAGAAGGTCCTCATGGACGAACGCATGGGCCACATCGACGGCTCAGTCTCCGCTCGCTACGCCCACGTCACCCCCGGCATGCGTAAGCGCCTCATGCTCGGGCTGACCGAACAATGGGAGACGGCCCTCGACGCCCGCCTGGCGATGAGCCCCACGTCACCAGTCCGCGTAGTCGGTGATCTCCTACGGGCACGCAGAGAGTCGCATGCGCTTGAAGAGCCCCAACGGTGAATGCTGCTGTGCTCCTGGCGGTCACCGTCAGGAGCACAGCCATCTCCTGCGATGCCTCACCGGCCCAGCGTCAACATGGAGCGGTCAGCTCGCTCCGGCAGTTACGGCAAATACCCAGTGACGGGGCCAACAGACCTGGCTCAATAGGCACATGGAGATTGGCGAACACTGGGCCTACCGCGCCAGGCCGAAGGATCTGGGTAGCGCGGTTCGCCAGGTGGAGATCGTTCGAGTGGGCGGCCCTGGTAGGTCTGGCTGGATCCACGTGCGGTTTCTCGAAGGCGATGCCGCCGGCCTGCAGGAGTGGGTCAGTTCCGGCTCTCTGGTAGCACCGTGGGCGGACGTCGAAACGTTCCGCGCGGACGACGCGGCGGAGTTGGCACTGGTGGAGTCCTCCCGCCACGTCCGGGGCAGCACGGAGTTCGAGGCCGCTCGCATGATCCTCGGGTTCGTCCGCCCGAAGAACAGGCTGCGCCTACGCCGAACCGTGGCGGACGCAGGGGTTCTTGAGCTGAGCCGCCTCGACGAGACGGCACCACACACCGGCATCGACGCGGCCGAGCTCCGTAGCGACGCCATGGTGTACGAGAACCGCCACGGCATGTGCCTTGCCGGGTGGCCGATCACCGAGCGCATCGCCCGCCACGTGGCTGGCCGACTCGCCGACGAGATCCTTCCGGAGGTGGACCGCAAGCAGCAGAACATCGAGCAGGAGCGCGCCCAGCCCTCCTGGTACTCCTACAGTCGGCGGGACGAGCGCAAGCTGGACGCGGAGGCGGCCGTCCTGCGAACCGTCCGGGCGTGGTGCGGCCAGGACAAGGCCGACCGCTACGACGAGTTGGTTGCCCTGCGCGCCGAGGTCATCCGGATCGGGGAGCTGGTCGAGAAGGCGGTCAAGGCTCTACGTGACCGTGGCCACGGCGTCATCGCCTCCACCATTGAGCGCGACCTTGGGGTCCATGTCGCCAGCCTTGATCCTGACGTGCGTCGATGAGACCGCGCCACGGATCTGGCTCCGCCTTGGGCGGCGCCGGATGTGCAGCGGGCTTCTTTTCCTTCTCCGGCCGGTGTGGGTGCCAGCCGTCGAGGAACGGCCGCAGCTGATCTCCCGTCGGCTCCGCGTGGAAGTTGAGAGAAGCCAGGCCCTTGCCGCTCAGGGTGGGGTCGAGCCGGTCGGCCTCCGCCTTCCCCCAGGCCGACCACTCTCGCAGTCTCTCGTTTTCGAGGGCGTCTTCCGACGCGGCGGCGGCTTCATCCAGAGCGGCGCAGAACGTCCGGATCTCCCCTGCAGCCTGCCACCTCTCAAGAGCCGTGCCGAAGTGCTCGGCCCGTACCGCGTGAACCGCCTTGATCGAAGCCCTGCTGACGGCGGCCTCCCACTCCTGCCGCTCGCGCTCCTCCCGCTCCGCTTCCAGGCGCCGGCGCTCGGCCTCCTGCCGCTCCCGCTCCTGTCGTAGGCGCTGCTGATCCGCCTCACGTTCCAGTCGAGCCCGCTCCTCTTCCTCTGCGCGAGCCTTCAACGCCCGGAGGACTGAACCGATCTGCTCCTCCAACGGTTTCTTGGCCGTGTCGGCCCACTCCTTCTTCCAGCCGTAGCTGTAGCTGGAACCCGATTGCTGGCTGACCAGCAGTTCCAGTTCACCGGACGGCTCGGACTTCTGGGCCGGGGTGACACGTTGCCAGTCGTATGTACGGCGGCCCGGCGGCTTGGGGACGTACCGGATCTGCTTCTGCCGCTCGCGGAAGCTGACCTCGTACGTCCTGCCGTGGACGGTGAGCAGCGGCCTCGGCTGCCTGCGCTTCTTCGACACCGCGATCTCGCCGTGGCGTGCGAGGGCTTGCTCAGCAAGGAGTCGGAGCAGCGAGACCACCCGGGGGAGGACGTCCTCCGAGATCTCGAAGGCGCTGTGGTCCGCAGTGACTGCGGCGATCACGTCCTCGACATCGGTGATCACACGGCTGCGCGCCAGCCGGATCCGGTTCCACTCGGTCTCGTCCTCGCCGGTCACCCTGAGCAGCCCGAGGAAGAAGTCCCCCTTCGCCCGCCCGCTGTACTTCAGGCTGTATCCCTCAGGGGCGCATTGCCGGGCTGCGTCGAATGCCCTGCGGTAGCGGGCTCGCTCCTCGTCGTTGGGGTTCGGGATCCGGAGGAACCGTCTAGCCTGCTGTACTTCCGCGATCAAGGCCGCTCCGACTTCCGCCGGCGACGGCCGTGAGGGCTTCGCGGTGCGCTGCGGCGGCGGCTCCGTCGTGGACGAGGCTGCGGCTTGCCTTTGCGCTGGAGGGGCTGTTCGTGTCCGCTGCTCGGAACCTGCCAACCGCTGCTTGCGCGGAACCGGTTCCGGCCGGTCCGGGTGATGGCCGTGCTCCAGGTAGAAGCGGCCCGCGTCAGTGATCTCCGCCTGCCACTTCCCGCCCTGCTTGGGCATGGTGATCAGGCGCCGCTCCTTGAGCGCGCGGGCGGTAAGAGCGAGCTCGGGGCTGTCCGACGTGACGGGGTCGCTTCCGCCCTCGATGCGGCTGAGGAGCGCGAGCTGCCGGTCGTTTAACGGAGACCATGGGTGCATGCTGATCGTCGTACCGTCTGTGGTCACCTTGGCACAAGCCGGACAGGGCTACTCGTCTTGGGGACCTACGAGTTCAACGGGCACGAATGCGTCAGCGTCTGGCGCCCTAGCATGCCGGTCTGACAATCGGGCCTCAGGAGCAGATGATTCGGGTCGTTTACCCGCTGTGGCGTGAGCTGATGGCCATGTGCTTGCGCGGACCGCAACGCACGGTCGGCCCTGTGACTGGAGGGTCGGCTCGGGGCTCTGCGGTACTGACTTTTGGCGCAATTTCGCCGGTCATGGCCAGACGGAGCGCCGTCTGGCTTGAGGCTTTGGCTGGGCGCGGGGGCGCTCTCGAAAACAGCCCATGGGGAGGAGATTCGGGTGAACGAGGACGAGGTGCTCATCGCGGCAGTGGAAGTACTGCTGTCGGATCCGCGTACGGATCCGGGTATCGATGTCGAGACCGTTGAACAAGCCGCTCGTGCGGTGGGGCTCTTCGAAGACGGACTTCAGAGTGGGCCCGGCGTATTCCGGCTGATGGCCGAGGGAGGGCAGAGAGGCGCCGAAACCCTGTCATCGGACCGTCTGCAAGTTCTGTCCGAGATGGTGCAGAACGCCGATGACATGGGGGCTTCCCAAGTACGGTTCATCTGGCGCCCCGAGGAGTTGTTGATCGCCCATGATGGCAAGGGCGTACGACTGGCCGACATCCTGTTGCTTGGCCTGCCATGGCTCAGCGGGAAGACCTCCGACGCGGAGGCCACAGGGCGATTCGGCATCGGTTTGGCGACCTTGCGCGCCCTCGCGACCACCTGGGAGGTGCACTGTCACCCCTTCCACGTGCGGTTCGCTGACCTGTCCATTCGGGCGGTTGAACCGCTGGTGGTGCCGGAGCAATTCGCGGGACCCGAGTGGACGGTCTTCCGAATCCCTCTTGCCTCCGATGCACTCTCCGCCTCGGAGCTCTTCGAGTGGTTCGAGACGTGGAACGACAGCTCCTTGCTCTTTCTCCGGCATGTGACGCGAGTCGAAGCCCTCAGCGACTGCCCGGACGATCAGGAACCCGATGACGAGACGTCGCCGGTGACGCTCAGGCTGAGTTGGACGGAGATCGATCGGCGAAGGCTTCGCATCGACGGTGAGGAAGCGGATGTCCGGGTCCGTGAGGCCCGGACGACCAGTGGAGCACTGTGGCGGGTCTACGATGCCCAGGTCGCACCGCACGGCACGAGTACCCGTCGGCACAAGGCGGTGGGAGCCTCCATGCCGGTCGCCGTCGCGCTGCCGGTGCTCGGACCGGAACCGGGAAGTGTGCACGCGGGGCTACCTGTGGCCGAGTTGAGAGCCGCGGCCCGCGTGCACGCCCAGTTCGACCCCGTCGTCAGTCGTGAAGGATTCGCTGCCAGCCGGTGGAACGAGGATCTCGTCCCACTGGTCGCGGACCTCTGGGCTGCTGCCGTCCTCGACGTACTCAGCGGCGTCGAACCTTCGGCTTGGCACCTCGTTCCGCTGCCTTCACCTTCCGACCCCTCGTCACCCACCCGGCTCCAGGACAGTATCCGGGCGGCGCTGGTCGACCGTTCCCGCACGTGGTTGGCGTCCCGGATCTCCCTGCCCTGCCCAGACGGGACCACGAAGCCACTCTCGGCGCTTGCCGTTGAGGAGCCGCAGTTGTCGGGGGTGCTGGCTGATGAGGACATTGCCCGGCTGGCCGGGCTGTCGAGTCTGTTTCCGCGACGCGCCCGCGACGGTGCTCACCAGTGGCGCGAGGTCCTGACGGACTGGCGCTGCGAAGGCACCGCAGAACTTGCCGATGAAGTGCGGGTGAGGGACGCGCTCATTTCACTCGACGACACCGAGTACGACATCGGGCAGACCATCCGTCTCACGGCGGTCGCCATCGAGGAGGACCTCGGCTACCTGCTGCGCAGCCAGCCGTGCGTCATTGCTGCCGATGGCCGGCGTCTGCGACCTACAGCAACTGGCGTCGCGTTCGCGGAGTACCAGGACGACGAGCTACGCGGCACCAGCCCGCTGGACGCGCTGGGTATCGTCGTGAATCTCCATGCCGGTTACGCGGAGAACTCGCAGTGGTCCCAACATGTCCTCGACTGGCTGCGGAAACAGGACTGCCTCGTACGGCGTGATGACACCGCGGCCGTACTGCGCCGAATCGAACGGATGGGACGCGCGGGCAGGCGAATCGGAGGTGACACCGCATGCGAAGTCGAGCAACTTGTCGCCATCCAGCGGGGCTTGGGCGAAGTATCGAAGAAGGTACGTGAGCGACTCGGCCCCGGCATCGGACGGGCCGTGCTCCTGGACGGCTACACGCACGACCGCGAAGGCAACGAAAAGCCGTGCGTGGTGCAGCCCGCACACGCCTACCTGCCGCAAGCGCTGGAGAGCACGGACGGAGATCGTTTCGCCGTCGCGGCGGGGAAGACCCCCGGTATCAGATGGGTGCAGCGCTCATATGCCCGAACCCTGCTGTCGCAAGCGCAGTGCGGGCTGAGCCGTACGGCTTTCCTTCGACTCCTCGGGGTGGCGGACGCACCCCGGCTCAAGGAGATTCAGCCGGGCCGGGAGACCAAGGAGTACGAGGCGGACTCCCGCATAGGGTTGTCGCGTGACTGCTGGCTGTCGCCGCCTGCGCGTACGAGCGAGCTGCGTCGATTGGGCGCGTACTACACGCTGGACGACCGCAGCAGCCCGGATGTGGACGCTGTGGTGCAACACATCATCGCCGAGCAGAATCCGCAGGAGCGCAGGCGTCGTACGGCGGCCATGCTACAGACGCTTGGCAGGCCCGGCATGATCAGCTCCTCCGAACACGCAGACGTACAGGCGGCGGACGCGTATCACCGCTGGAACGTGCGTGGCCAGACGGCAGCCCTCTGGGTCTGGCGCCTTCGGGAGACGGCCTGGCTGGAGGACAGCAGCGGCGAACTTCGCACTCCGCAGCAGGTGCACTTGCGCACACGTGACGCACAGGCGCTCTATGGCCAGGATGACCCGGGGTACCTGCACCCTGCGATCCAGCAGACCACGTCCAACAGAGTTGATGTCCTGGCCGCTCTTGGGGTGAACGGAGACCCTGATGTTCCTCAACTGATCAATCGATTGCGGGAACTTCGGAAGCGTTCCACGGCCCCTGGCTTGGTGGACGACCGTCTCAAGGCCGAGGTCTATCTCGTCTATCAGGCTTTGGCGGGGCGGCTGAGGAGCGAGGCGCCGGGCACGTCCCACAACGAGCTGCGAAGGAAGGTCCGGGATGCCTTCAACCGCACCGACTTCGTGCTCACCGACCAGGGGTGGCGTAGGTCGAGCGACTGCTTCCGTGGTCCCACGATCCTGCGCGGCTTCCGGCCTTTCACCATCCCTGACCCCGAGTTGAATCCGCTCTGGGACGCTCTATGGATCGAGGAGCCGAGGCCCGAGGACCTCGCTGATGTGCTGAAGGAGATCGCTCAGTCCGGCGCTCAGCTTCAGGCCGACCAGCAGCGTGTGATGCTGGAGGCGTTGAGGTCCCTTGCAGACACGGTCACTTCGGCTGATGGCCCCGTCTCCCTCGGCCTGCGGGCCAAGCTGCGCTGGCTGCCGCTCCGCACCACCCTCGGCTGGACGAAGGAGCGGCCCGTCTACGCGGTAGACCACCCCGCCATCGCGCGCACGCTCGGCGAGGACCTTCACGTTTGGCAGCCCGGCGGAGATCTGCAGCAATTCGCCGGCCTGTTGGGTGTTCTCAAGGTGCACAGGATGGAGGCGTCGGAAGCGTGTGTCGTCGCTCCGGACCGTGCTCGTCCTGATCGGCAGCTGACCGAGGGCTTCCGGTGGGCGGTGACCAGCCTGCAGGACACTCTCGTACGGGACGAGCCGGCCGCCGCTGAGGCTTTCACGGACTGGGCGTGGCTTATGGAGCTTGAGGTACGAGTCTTGCCGGGGCTGCGGATCCGGCTGAACTTGGGCGAGGGCCATGACGTGATTGAGGTCCCGGTCGATGCACATGTCGATCGGGAGGCCAAGGCGCTCTTCGTCAGTGCCCCCGAGGCGCTGAAGACGACCCGAGGAGGCGGGTTGGCCGTGGCTGCCCTCTTCTCCGCGGAGCGCGCTCACGTCGGCCACCGCTGGCGTGACCTCTGGGAGGAGGAACGGCCGCAGGACGCTCCCGTCACCCCGCTCGTCCCATCCGGCCAGCAAGACCATGAGGACCGCGAGCGTTTGGCCTCGCAGCTGCGGAAGCGAGAATTGTCGGCGCCCTCGGGCCCTGTGGTTCCGGCCCAACCGGGCGGTCCGGTGAACCCACCCACCGGAGTCCCGTCACCTCCGTCGACCCCTGCGCCTCTGCTGACTCCCATACCTTCTGGTGTGGCGTCCCCACCCATCCCGCTGTCGGCTGAGCCTCGCAAGCTGGTCTCCTTGGCCGAACTACAAGCGCGTAGTCCACAGGCGACTCGTACTGCTTCCCTCTCGCAGCCTCGCTCCGCGTCATCCTCGAAAGGCCGACGTGCAGCTTCCCTGCCGCAACCGCGCCAGGGCGGGGCCGCACCCAACGAGCGCTCCGGGCTGCTCGGCTACCAGGACCGGGACAAGGAGAAGACCGTCCTGGCATTGCTTGCCGGAATTCTTGGCGAGAGCGGGAGGACGCTGGAAGACCAGCGAGGTCTTCAACGACTGGGGGCGGACGCCGTCGACTCAACAGGCCATTTCTATGAGATCAAGGCTCACGGCGGGGCAGAGCCCGCCGACGTCTCACTCACCAGCGCGGAACTCACGCGTGCGCTTGCAGAGGGAAGCAACTACTCGCTCGTCATCGCCTCGAACCTGGAGGAGGGCAGGGGAATCCCGACGCTGCGGATCATCACCGATCCGTTGCGCTTCTTCGAGGTCGAATCCATGGCTGACGTGAAGCTGAAGGGCGTACGTGACGCGGATGCCGACGCGACCTTGTGGCAATGGCCGGATGCCGAGGTGTGAGAGGTCTGCCCCGTGCGTCGCGCTGATACTCACGCACGCTCTGACGATCGTGAAGGACGAAGAGCACGGCTTTCCGCGCGCCGTGCTTGGTGAGTGATCGAGCGGCCTTGGCGACGGAGTGATGGGAGCCGATTGGGAGACGGGATATGAAGTCGGCTCCCAATCGGCTCCCAAAACGGCCCCCACAACCACTCAGGGGCCCGACCCGCTAAGCGGATCAGGCCCCTGACCTGGTACTTCACTGTCGGGGTGGCGGGATTTGAACCCACGACCTCTTCGTCCCGAACGAAGCGCGCTGCCAAGCTGCGCTACACCCCGATGTCGCTGCTTGTCCTGCTTGTCGCGGCGACGTCGTTTACTTTAGCCCACCGGTGGCCCCAGGCGAAATCCGGTTTTCGTGCGGCGGTGGACCGGGTTCGGGCGGATGTGGTCGAGGGTGACGAGGGCGACGGCCAGGGCGTAGAAGGCCAGGCCGAGAAGGAGTGCGTTGGCCAGGACGCTCTTGTAGCCGTGCTCGGCCACGTCCAGGAAGCCGTACAGATAGCGGCCCGGCGTGCCGGGCAGGAGCAGCTCGCCTCTCGCCAGGGAGAAGGCCAAGTACGCCAAGGGGTACAGCAGCCACGGTGCCGCCTGGCGCAGGTGCAGCCGGCCGGGGGCGGTCAGCAGCAGCCAGTTGACCAGTGCCGCGATCGGAATCGCCGTATGCAGCAGCTGATTGGTGATGGCGTGCCGGCCCGTGGACGGAGAAGGCACCGCGAACGGGCTTGATGCGTTCGCGACCAGCAATTGGTGGACCAGGGCAGCGATCACCACGTACAGCAGCGTGGCGCCCGTAAGACCCGCCGGCAGCGGGCGGCGGGCCGTCCAGGCTCGGCGGGCCGAGATCGTCATGACCAGGGTCAGCAGGATGCTGCTCTGGATCGTGAAGCGGCTCAGGACCTCCGAGGGATTGCCCAGGAGGAGTTCCATCGTGACGGCCGTCGCTGCCAACGCAGCTGTGAGGAGGCGGAAGATCGCTGTCACCGGGCGGCGCACCGGGGTCACCACCGCCGTGGCGGGGACGGGGGAGGAGAGTAGGGCCGCGGGTGTGCCGGGGAGTGCGGGGAGATCCGGTATGTCGCTGGGTATCGGGGCGGTCATGCCCTCACGCTAGGGCGACCCCACAAAAGGGGCCATTCCGGGCGGGCTGTGTGGGTTACGACGGCTACGGGCCCTCGGTCAGCGTCAGCAGCGTCGCCTCCGGGGGACACGCGAACCTCGCCGGCGTGTAGCGGTTCGCGCCGCAGCCCGCCGAGACGTGGAGGTACGACGTCCTGCCCTCCGCCGTGTGCGTCGACAGGCCCTTGACGCGGTCCGTGTCCAGGTCGCAGTTGGTGACCAGGGCGCCGTAGAAGGGGATGCACAGCTGGCCGCCGTGCGTGTGGCCCGCCAGGGTCAGGGGGTACGCGTCCGCCGTGAACGCGTCCAGGACCCGGAGATAGGGGGCGTGGACCACCGCCAGTGAGATGTCCGCCGACGGCGACGGGCCGCCGGCCACCTCCTTGTACCGGTCGCGCTTGATGTGCGGGTCGTCCAGGCCGGTCAGCTCCACCGACATGCCGTCGATCTTCAGCGTGCCGCGCGTGTTCGTCAGGTTCAGCCAGCCCGCCGTGTCGAAGCCGTCGCGCAGCTCCTCCCACGGGTTGTGGATCACGTTGACCGCGGGCGCGTTGCCGTTGAGGCCGTGCTTGCCCTGGACCTTCTCGACCAGGTAGCGGGCGGGATTACGGGGCGTCGGGCCGTAGTAGTCGTTCGAGCCGAAGACATACGCGCCCGGGAACTCCATCAGCGGGCCCAGCGCGTCCAGCACCTCGGGCACGCCCTCCGGGTCGGACAGGTTGTCGCCCGTGTTGATCACGAAGTCGGGGCGCAGACCGGCCAGGGAGCGGAGCCAGCGCTGCTTCTTGTACTGGCCGCCGACCATGTGGATGTCG
This sequence comes from Streptomyces sp. NPDC002156, assembly GCF_053593675.1. NCBI lineage: Bacteria > Bacillati > Actinomycetota > Actinomycetes > Kitasatosporales > Streptomycetaceae > Streptomyces > Streptomyces sp. NPDC002156. Next base: position 15,587 of record NZ_JBSFDA010000135.1, read on the forward strand.
GAGACCTGGAGGACGCGGAGCGGGCGCATCCCGGCAGGCAGTACCGGCACGGTGACACGTCGGAGCCGGAAGAAGCGGGCCTCGAATCCGACCGAGTAGGCGAGGCCGGCGGCGGCAACCGCCGTGATTCCCAGGGGTACTCCGTATCGCGCGCGCATGCTCCCATCGTGTCAGGCGGCGAGGTGCGGCGGAAATCCGCGGGCGGTCCGCTCGCCGCACCTGCGACAATCGTTCGCATGACCACGCTCAAGTCGAAGCTCAGGGACGACCTCAACACCGCCATCAGGGCGCGCGACGAACTCCGCTCCTCGACGCTCCGGCTCACCCTCACCGCCATCACCCAGGAAGAGGTCTCCGGCAAGGAGAAGCGCGAGCTCTCCGACGAGGAGGTCACCAAGGTGATCACCCGCGAGGCGAAGAAGCGCCGCGAGGCCGCCGAGGCCTTCGCGCAGGGCGGCCGGACCGAGTCGGCCGAGCGCGAGAAGGCGGAAGGCGAGATCCTCGCCACCTACCTGCCCAAGCAGCTCAGCGACGACGAGCTGAACCAGCTCGTCGCCCAGGCCGTCGAGGAGGCGAAGGCGGCCGGCGCCGAGGGGCCGCGGGCCATGGGCCAGGTCATGAAGATCGTGAACCCGAAGGTCGCGGGCCTGGCGGAGGGCGGCCGGGTCGCCGCGCTGGTGAAGAGCGCGCTCGCGGGCTGAGCCTGCTCGGAGTAGATGCAGATAGCGGCCAGGTTTGCTCCGACACCGAACGGCTGTCGTCCGGCTGCGTGGCGGATGTGCCCAGGGCACCGAAGATCACGTCGAGCATGCCCGAGTAGTCGCCGGGGACGAACACAAACGCGTCCCCGGCGATGTCCTTGTCACCTGCGCCACCGCTGTGTGAAGTTCGACAGCCGCACCTCGGGCACCGAATCGCGGTAGCGGTTGGCATCAAGGGGACCCACTTGTTCGACTGATTGGTGTCCGGCGAGATCGTCTTCTTCGTACCGAACGGGGTGACGATCTCGTGGATTGCCTCGGCAGTCTGCGCCCAGTAGCGGAGAACGTGCGCATGGAGCTGCCTGGCCGCCAGGGATCTTTGTTTCGAGCTTTCAGATGCCGGTGCGCGTGTCTGAACCGACCGGAGCAACACCGTTGGAACGTCATCGACGACCAAAGCGTTGGGCGGCAGGTCGCTGCTACAAGTCGGGTACGTCAGGTGACGAGCCGGCTGCCGCAGCGCCGGATGGTGCTGCGGCAGCCGACCTACCGGAGCGAGGACTGCTTGGCCGTGGCCTCTCACCGGAGGAGCTGGACGGCCCGGGTGCGCGGGAGGCCGTTGCTGCCCTCCTTGTCAGGACTGCTGGCGGGCCAGCTGTTCGGCGGCCTGACGACGCTTCGGCTGGAACGGATCGGCGCTGGCTCCAGCGCCCACACCGGGAGTGGCGACCCAGACGCGGAACTTGTTCGCGACCTGGGTCAGCTGCGCGTTGCCCGGTTTGACGTCGATGTAGAACAGGGCCTCGTCAGGTTTCGTGTCGTCACCGCCCCACCGTACGACCCCTTCACAGTCGGCGAGGATGTCGCGGACGATGACGAGCTGGTTCGGGAAGTATCCCCCCTTCTGTCCGGAGGGATAGAAGCCGGGACGGATCTGCACCGCCGTACCTGACGCGAGGTTCGACTCAGCGAGGCCTTTGCGTACCGACCCCGGGTGGCGCCAGCCGATGACGTCACCACGGCGGAGTTCGTCCACCTCGTAGTGGAAACGCTGGACGACGTGAACGAGGACGGTCTCTACGTCGCTCATGCGGATCTGGACGCCGTCCAGAGGGGTGCCAAGGACAGGGCGGGTCCAGATGGCTCCGCCCTCGTCGGCGGCCTTTTCCATCTCCCAGCCGTTCAGGGAAGGCCTTCCGGTCGACACCGGGTCCTGGTCCGAGTCGCCGGGCGCGGTGGCAGCGCGGGCCGGCGGAGCGAGCAGCGTGTTTCCGGCGAGCGATGCCAGCGCGGTCCCACCGGCTACAGCGGTGGCGCGTGTGAGCAGGATGCGGCGCGATATGTCAGCACTCACGTGGGTAACTCCATGGTTGTCTACGTGGCCGAAGAGATGACCTGGAAGAGGAGATAGGGGACGAAGACGAGCGGCGCGGCTTTCAGCCAAGCGGCCACCGAGCGGTCACGGTGCAGCGGCACGAGCACGTCGGCCACGAGCACCAGCAACACCACGAGCATCCCGGTCACGATCACGGTCAGTGTGGCTGTACCGGCCCGGTCGCAGTCGGCTCCGCACACCTCGATGATCGTGCTGGAGTGGTCGGCAACGGAGGTGTAGCCACCCCAGTGGCGTTTCGCCAGCCACCACATGCTGTACAAGGGCGCCATGGTCGGGATTCCGATGAGGAGATTGACCAGCACCGGCGGCGACGAGAGCTGAGGCCTCTTCACTACGCGGGATCGCGCAGCGGCTCGTAGTACTTCTCGAGCACCTGGTACAACCCCATGCGCTTCTTCCCCTCTGCCACAGCGTCTTCTGTAGTTCCCTGATAACGGATCAGGACCTTCTCGGTGTCCTCCGGCGATGACGTGATGGTCGGCCCCGAGACGCCGATGAGGGAGGCGTGGTACATGTGCACGAACGGGACTGTCGCCATGGTGAACGAGTTGTTCGTGCGAAGCTTCGTCCAGATCTCGAACAAGTCGGCGTCATCGCTCGCGTTTCGCCGGGAGGTGGAAGCCAGCAGCCCGCGATCCACCGCCAGATTCCTCGACGCAATCGCGGTGGCGCCGAAGATCTGTGCCAGACCTGTGGAGGAGTCCCTCATCGAATCCGTGATCGCGTCCGGCCACCAGTCGGGCAACTGACCGGTGTGGTACTGATACACGGCGGCGTCGGAGTACTGGTCGTCGATCGTGAGGACTTTGCTGATGTTGTAGTGACGCATCTCCCACAGTACGGGGAGCTGGATCAGCGCCTTCCGCATCCTGTACCGGCGGGCCAGGTCGGTGAACACGTCGTCCCAGCTCAGGACGAAGTCGATGCACTCGGTCGTGGTGTACTTGGTGTACCAGTTCGACTCCGGGACGCCGACCGCGTCGGACTGCATGTACGCCCGGATGTCCTTGCGCAGGGCTTCCCACATGGTGTTGTCGAACTCGACGTCGAGCCCTGAGCCGGTCGAGGGCGCGGGATCGAAGGAGTTCTGGCCGGTGTCCAGCCCGGAGGCGATGTTGACGTCGATCTCGATTCTGCCGTCGCCGGAGCCGACCCACTTGGTCACGATCTGATCGTAGGCCCAGTTGTTCGGCAGGGGGTAACCGAAGTTACCGGAGAAGGCGTAGGACATGTCGGACACGAAACTCGCCTCGGAGAGCCTGCGTTCGGCCACGCGGGAGCACACGTTTCTCGGGCCGTAGACACCGACCGTGTACTTGCTGCCCGTTGACTCGATGCCGTCGGCGATGCCCTGGAAGTGCGGGATGATGTTGGTGGTGACCTCGTCGTCGACAGCGTCGTAGTCGACGGCGAAGAAGATCCGGGTGCCGGGCTTGAAGCCGTGCCGTTCGGCGTGCTTGACGGCGGAGATTGCGTCGGCGGTTCCCTGCTCAGGGCCGAAGGACTCCTTTCCCCGCCCATAGGTCTGGTAGATCGGGAAGCATCGCAGCCCGTTGTCGGCGATCGTCTTCAGCTCACCGGGCTGGATCTCCTTCTCGGGGAGGGTCGTGGCGGACGGGTTGTACAGGTAGCGCCCCACGTACTTGACGCCCTCCGCCTTGAGCGCCGTAGCGCGAGCCGGGGTGATCTGGGTGACGCAGTCGCAGGCCTCGCCCTTGCGGGACTGGTCGCCGTGCGAGACGAGCAGCGATGCCCAGGTGGAGAAGTCTCCCGAGCCGGTGACGGGGAGTTTGCAGTACGCCTGGAACTCGCGGACCGCGTCGGACAGGCCGGTGGTGAAGGTCCCGGCGAACGAGACCCCGTACCGCCTGTTGAAGATCATGGCGGCGGAGAACAACTGGACCCAGGTGCCCGTGGAGCCGACGGACACCGGGTGGTCCTTCAGGCCGGCCTGGGTGCCGGGGCCGAAGTTGCCGTTCGCGGTGCCGTCGGCCATGCCGATCTCGTACTGGACGGCGTAGATCATGGCCTTGGCGACGTCCCGCGAGTAATGGCCGTCGCAGGGGACGATGAAGAAGTCCTGCCGGTTGATGTAGCGCCCGTTCAGCCACTGCTGAATGCTGCGGATGGTGTCGGAACCCGAGTTGACGGTGACGTAGGCGTCCATGTTCAGCAGGCCCTTGAACACCTTCGGCACCAGATCGGAGCCGGGATACGCACCGGTGACACCCATGTCCGCTTTGAGCTGGGCAATCGATGAGGCGACACGGTCGCTGTACGTTCCGTCGATACTGCCGCCGTCATAACCCTTGCAGTACAGACCTGACTGGACGATGCGTATGAAGTCGGCGGACGGCGCGGTGGACGCGTTGATCTTCGGGTGCTTCGACTGGAGTGTGTTGAGAGTGGTGGGGCCGAAGCTGTTCGAAAGGGCGCTGATCCCGAGCTCCCACTGGAGGGCTCGGGTGAGGGCGTACATGACCGGCCAGCCGGTTCTGCCGTTCTCCTCGACGGTCATGCCGATTCTGGCGCCATAGACCTTGTTGACGAACTTCTGTGCCTGGAGAACCATCTCGTCGGCCATGTGGGCGGCTTCTCCTTCAAGTGGACGTGGTTCAAAGAGGGGCAGGGCAGGCGTGGGCGGGCCAGGGCGCACAGGGCGCGAACGCGCTGACGCGCGCCAGCCGTCGGCGGACGGGGCACATCTCGGCGAGCAGGCCTGCGCCCAGGAACGTTGGCCAGGCGGCCACGGCCACGACACCGGGTGGTGATGTTCGAGGGCGGTCGCGCAGAGCGGCCCGGGGAAGGCTGTGGTCCTGTACGTCAACGTCGGCGACAAGACTTCATGGAAGATGGGCCGGCTCATGGCCGCGGCCGGTGGTGTTTCTGCCGTCGGACATCGTTGTCGCCGTCATCGTCGCCTGAGGCGGGCCCGACGGTGTGCAGCAGACCCAGTTCCTGCGCACGTGCGCCCAAGGCCACCCGCCCGTTGGCCTGCAACCGCTCCATGAGGCGCTGCACCTTGCGCTGCACCGTCCGGTGTCCCACCCCCAGGTGCCGGGCGATCGATGCGTCGTTCAACCCCGTGTAGAGAAGAGCCAGGATTCTTCGTTCATCGGGTTCGATGTAGGGTGCATCGGCGTCAAATTCTGGCGTCATGGTCATTTCGCCTCCCCCCGTGACGCTGCGTTCGCAGCGCTGTCGCAGGGCAGTCTAGGAAGCGTTTGTGACAATGAATAGCCGAATAAATGTCACCAAAGGGAGGTAAAGGGGCGGGCGGGATGTCGCAATCAGGCCATCTCACCCGCGGTGTGTCCGATTATTGTCACTCCAATTCCTGGGCTTGAGTCAGGATCAGTACCAAGGAGTGCAGCGCGCTGTGCCCGACGGATTCTCCACGCAGGCACGCATTTCATGGGTCGACGGGTTGTAATACATCGGCGTGCGCGTCACGTACATGTTCGCCGTGTCCGCCACCTTGGCGGTCCAGCCCGAAGCCCCGCCCGCCTTCAGGCCAAGTCTCAAGTAACAGCTGGAGTGGTCCTTGGTGCAGCGCTGGACGTACACCGACCAGTCGCCCGCGCCCGTGCCGCTGAAGTACTCGAAGCGCCCCCAGCTGTACTGGTCGCCGTCCGTCTTTCCCCAGCGCAGCTCGTACGAGAACGAGTTGCCGAGGTCGTAGGGGCCGTGCACGGTGAGCGGTCCGGATTCCCAGCTCTGGATGTTCGGGTCATGGCCGTCACAGCCGAAGTTGTCACAGGCCAGGGCGGCGGCCGAGGCGGAATTCGGGACGGCGAGCGCGAGTGAGCTGAGCACCATGCCGAGTGTGAGGCCGATACGCGACCGGAATTTCATTTCCCCTCCATGTGGAACGGCGATATGCGCAGGGCGGGCAAGCGAATGGACACCCTCCCGGCGGGGCTGCACGTGAATATGTCACGGTGCCCGCCGGTTGAGTGCCCATAGCGCCTAACTGGCGCAATTACGCCCGGGAGAGCGGGAGTCAGCCGCGGCCTCCGTTGCCGTTTCCGTTGCTCGTTCCCTGGATGAAGCCTTCCGGGAGGGAGAAGGAGGGCGTCGGGAAGGTGCCGCCGTCCGTGCCACCGTCCGTGCCGCCGCCACCGCCGTCCGTGGCGCCGCCGTTATTGCCGCCACTGTCTCCGTTGTCCCCGTCGTCGTTTCCGTCGCCGTTCTCGTCGCCTGTGTCCTTCGGGGGGTCCGGGATGTTCACGAGATTGAAGTCGGGGGCGTCCTTGCCCTCCAGGGCCCCGTTCATCATGTCGCGCCAGATCGGGCCGGGCACCTCACCACCGAACACCTTTTCGTGCCAGACGCCGCCGATGGTGATGTTCGTCATCTTGCGCTTGTGCGCGGGGTCGCCGACCCAGACGGCGCCGGCCATGTTCGGCGTGTAGCCCACGAACCAGGCCGCGTAACGGAAGTCCGTCGTACCGGTCTTGCCGGCGCTGGGGCGGCTGCCCAGGCCTGCCTGGGTCCCCGTACCGTCCTCGACCACGCCCTTGAGGAGCGTGTTGATGGTGTCGGCGGTGGTCTCGGACATCGCCCGCGAGCAGGTCGACTTCGGGACCTCGAGCGACTTCGTCTCCTCGCCGACCCGCTGGGTGATCGATTCGATGGCCACCGGCGTGCAGTACATACCGCGCGAGGCGAAGGTCGCGTAGGCGTTCGCCATCGTCAGCGGCGACATCTCCTGGGTGCCGAGGGCGATCGACGGGGCTTGCTGCAACTTGCCGCCGTCGGCGCGCTCGACGCCCATCTTCGCGGCCATCTCCGTCACCGGGCAGATGCCGATGTCCGAGATCAACTCCACGTAGTAGGTGTTGACCGACTTCGCGGTCGCTTCCTTCATGCCGTACGGCCCGACCTCGGACTCGTTCTCATTGGTGAGCTTGGAGTTCTCCTGGTTCACCCAGTTCTTGCCGTCGCACGCCGAGATCGGGCTCGGGTAGTCCATCTCGTACGGCGAGGGGTACTGCTGCGTCGCCGGCATGCCGCCCTCGATCGCGGCGGCGGCCACGATCGGCTTGAACGTCGAACCGGGCTGGTAGCCCGCTCCGCCACCCATGGCCTGGTCGACGGACAGGTTGATCGTCGTCTCGTTCTGCTTGTTCTCGATGCCGTACGGCCGTGACTGGCCCATCGCCAGGATCTTGCCGCTGCCGGGTTCGACGATGGTGGCGGCGGTGGCCACGTCGTCGCCCTGCTTGACGTGGTCCTTGATGGATGCCTGGGCCGACTTCTGCGCCTGCGGGTCCAACGTCGTCCGGATGGTCAGGCCGCCCCGGTTCCAGATCTTGGCCCGGTCCTCCTGGGTCTTGCCGAAGACCGGGTCGTTCAGGAAGACCTCGCGGACGTAGTCGCAGAAGAAGCCCGCGCCCTTGGCCGCCACGATGCAGCCATTTTTGGGCTTGCTGACCTTGAGGCCGAGCGGCTTCGTCTTTGCCTCGGCGGCCTCCTGCGGGGTGATGTCACCGACCTCCGCCATGCGCTGGAGCACGGTGTTGCGGCGCTTGGTGGCCTCCGCCGGGTCGTTCACCGGGTCGTACCGGCTCGGCGACTGGACGATGCCGGCCAGGAGGGCCGCCTGGGGGAGGGTGAGGTCCTTGGCGGACCTGGAGAAGTAGCGCTGGGAGCCGGCCTCGACGCCGTACGCCTGCTGGCCGAAGAACGTGATGTTCAAGTAGTTCTCGAGGATCTTCTTCTTGCCCAGCTCCTCCTCGACCTGGATCGCGAACTTCAGCTCCTTGACCTTGCGGCCGATGGTCTGCTGCTGGGCCTGCGCGACCTTCGTCGGGTCGTCGCCCGCCTCCTCGACGAACACGTTCTTCACGTACTGCTGCGTGAGCGTGGAGGCGCCTTCCGAGACGCCGCCGCTCTGCGCGTTCTTGTTGAGGGCGCGCAGGACGCCCTTGAGGTCGATCGCGCCGTGCTCGTAGAACCGGGAGTCCTCGATCGCGACGATCGCCTTCTGCATGTACGGCGAGATGTCCTTCAGCTCCACGACCGTGCGGTCACGCGAGTACACCGTGGCGAGCTGGCCGCCCTTGGCGTCCAGGATCGTGGTGCGCTGGCTCAGCGGCGGGCGCTTGAGGTTGGCCGGGATCTCGTCGAACCCCTCGACCGAACCCTTGGCCGCGAGGCCCAGTGCGCCGGCGGCGGGCAGCGCGATGCCCGCCATGACGGCTCCCGCGAGCACGCTGACACCGAGGAACTTGGCAACCTGCTGCGCTGCCGACAGGCCCCCACCCGATCGCTTGTTTGGCATGAGGGCAGCCTACGTTCTCATTCGCCGGACACGCGTACAGGCCTTGGCCTAAGCTGCTCACAACTGTCACAGCAGTGAGGTCACGTATCAATACGTCCGTGAGACCCGAATCGTTTCGGATGTAGTCCAACTTTTTTTGGTGAGTACGTGCCCGAATCCGCCTTGTGTGTCACCAGGTGTCCGTTGTGGCCCAGCTGAACTGTCCCGCTTTGCCGGGATGGTCACGCATGTCGGTCGCTCACTCCCCCGGGTGATCTGCCGCTTACCCATAGTCCGTTCGGGCCATTCAAGATTGGGCCCGAAGGGGGTGTTGCGCTGTGCCCACCTTCCGTAACGTCCTCAACTGGCGGCGGTGAATATGCCGCTGCCGCCGTGGGGGAGCCTCGATTCGGGAGAGGACGGCGCCGGTATGGGCTGGGTAACCGACTGGAGTGCGCAGGCGGCCTGCCGCACTACCGATCCGGATGAACTGTTCGTTCAAGGAGCAGCGCAGAACAGGGCCAAGGCGGTGTGCACCGGATGTCCGGTACGCACGGAATGCCTGGCTGACGCGCTCGACAACCGCGTCGAGTTCGGCGTGTGGGGAGGAATGACGGAGCGGGAGCGCCGCGCACTGCTGCGCAGGCGTCCCACCGTCACCTCATGGCGTCGGCTGCTCGAAACAGCGCGAACGGAGTACGAGCGGGGGGTGGGAATCCTGCCCCTCGACGAGGAAGAGGTGTACGAGAGTTACTTGGCGGTGGGCTGAGCCGTCCCGCTCACTCACTCGCCTCCGGCAGCTTCGGCTCCGGCAGCTCCGGCCGGTCGGTCGCGAGCCGGTTGCCGATGTCCCGCAGTCCCGCGAGGTCATGGACGTCGCCGGGCAGTGCGGCGACCTCGGTCACAGCCACCTCCGGGTGGAGCGCGGTGAAGCGGTCACGTGTGCGCTGCTCGCGGGAGAGCAGTTGCATACGGTCGGCGTGCAGCCGGAGCAGGCCTGCGGTGAGTTGTTCGACGGTGGGGTCGTTCGCTTCGGCCGTCGGGGCACTGTCGGTGGCGATGGGGGAGCCTTCGACGTGTTCTTCGACGTCTGCCTCAGGAACTGCGGGACCGGGTGTCTCGGGAACTGCGGGAGCTGGTGTCTCGGAAACCTGGGGTTCTGAACTGCCGTACGTGTCGGGAGAGTTACGAAGACCAGCTTTCCCGTCCTCCTGATCCACAATGCGGGGCTCTTCAAGATTTTCCGCGGCGGCGAGTGCGCGCTCGGCCGACAGCTGGGCGGCGCCGCTGCCGTGGACCCGGTTGAGCACCAGTCCGGCGAGCGGCATGTCCTCCGCGGCCAGCCGCTCCACGAAGTACGCGGCCTCGCGCAGCGCGTCCCGCTCCGGGGCCGCCACCACCAGGAACGCCGTGCCGGGCGCCTGCAGCAGCTGGTACGTGGCATCGGCGCGGGTACGGAAACCACCGAAGGTGGTGTCCATCGCGGCCACGAACGTCTGGACGTCCTTCAGGAGTTGGCCGCCCAGCAGCTTGCCCAGGGTGCCGGTCATCATCGACATCCCGACGTTCAGGAACTTCATCCCCGCGCGCCCGCCCAGCTTCGCCGGCGCCGTCAGCAGCCGGATCAGCCGCCCGTCGAGGAACGACCCGAGCCGCTTGGGAGCATCGAGGAAATCCAGCGCGGACCGCGACGGCGGAGTGTCGACGACGATGAGATCCCACTCGTCGCGCGAGCGCAGTTGCCCCAGCTTCTCCATCGCCATGTACTCCTGCGTGCCCGCGAAGCCCGCCGAAAGCGACTGGTAGAAGGGGTTGTTGAGGATCGCGGCAGCCCGCTCACGGTCGGCGTGCGCCTCGACGATCTCGTCGAACGTCCGCTTCATGTCGAGCATCATGGCGTGCAGTTCGCCGCCGCCCTCGACGCCCTTGACCCGCCGCGGCACGTTGTCGAGCGAGTCGATGCCCATGGACTGGGCGAGCCTGCGGGCCGGGTCGATGGTGAGCACGACCACCTTCCGCCCCCGCTCGGCGGCCCGCAGCCCGAGCGCCGCCGCGGTGGTCGTCTTGCCGACCCCACCGGCCCCGCAGCACACCACGATCCGGGTCCCCGGATCGTCGATCAGCGGATCGACTTCGAGGGCGCGCGCAGGGGACAGCCGATGACGGGTGCCACCGTCCTGCGGGTACGAGGACGTGGGCTCCGGACTCATGACATCCCCTGCTTCCGCAGCTCGTTGGCCAGTTCGTACAGACCCGCCAGGTCCATGCCCTCGGTGAACAGCGGCAGTTCGTGCGTCGGCAGCCGCAACTCGGCCAGCACGGACCGCTGTTCGTGCTCCAGCGCATACCGCTCGGCGTACTCCTCGGCCTGCGTCAGCAGCGGGTCCACCAGCTTCTCGGCGTTCCCGCCGCGCCGCGCCCCGCCGAGCCCGGCGGCCGACAGGGACTTCGCGAGCGCGGTACGAGGAGCCGCCCGTACGAGTTCCAGCTCGTCCTCGTCCAAAACCTCGGGCCGCACCATGTTGACGATGATCCGCCCCACCGGCAGCTTCGCCGCCCGCAGCTCGGCGATACCGTCCGCGGTCTCCTGGACGGGCATCTCCTCCAGCAGCGTCACCAGGTGCACCGCGGTCTCCGGCGACTTGAGTACGCGCATCACGGCCTGCGCCTGATTGTGTATCGGGCCGATCTTCGCGAGCCCGGCCACCTCGTCGTTGACGTTGAGGAAACGGGTGACCCGGCCCGTCGGCGGGGCGTCCATGACGACGTAGTCGTAGGCGAACCGCCCGCTCTTGTCCTTCCTCCGCACCGCCTCGCACGCTTTCCCGGTCAGGAGTACGTCCCTGATGCCCGGGGCGACGGTGGTGGCGAAGTCGATCGCGCCGAGCTTCTTCAGGGCGCGGCCCGCGCTGCCGAGTTTGTAGAACATCTGGAGGTAGTCCAGCAGCGCCTGCTCGGGGTCGATGGCAAGGGCGAACACCTCCCCGCCACCGGGAGCGACGGCGATCTTCCGCTCCTCATAGGGCAGCACTTCGGTCTCGAAGAGCTGCGCGATGCCCTGCCTGCCCTCGACCTCGACGAGAAGCGCGCGCTTCCCCTCGGTGGCGAGGGCGAGCGCGAGCGCTGCGGCGACCGTGGTCTTTCCGGTCCCGCCCTTACCGCTGACGACCTGGAACCTGCTCACGTATTCGAGGTTAACCAGTCCGGCTCCGAGCTACGCCGGAGGCTGTGGACAACGTGCGTGCGAGGCGGCTGGTGACAGCGGCTAAAGTCGGCCGCATGACCAAGTGGGAATACGCGACCGTGCCTCTGCTCGTCCACGCCACGAAGCAGATTCTGGACACCTGGGGCGAGGACGGCTGGGAGCTCGTCCAGGTCGTGCCCGGGCCGAACAACCCCGAGCAGCTCGTGGCCTACCTGAAGCGGCCGAAGCCGTGAGCGCGGTGGAGTCCCGGCTCGCCGAACTGGGCCTGACGCTACCGGCGGTGGTGCCGCCGCTCGCCGCGTACCAGCCGGCCGTCCGGTCCGGGGTGTACGTGTACACGTCGGGCCAGCTGCCGATGGTGGACGGAAAGCTTCCGGTCACGGGGAAGGTGGGCGCGGAGGTCACGCCGGAGGAGGCGAAGGGCCTGGCCCGCACGTGTGCGCTGAACGCGCTCGCGGCGGTCAAATCGGTCGCCGGCGACCTCGACCGCGTCGCGCGTGTCGTGAAGGTCGTCGGCTTCGTGGCCTCGGCACCGGATTTCACGGGCCAGCCCGGGGTCATCAACGGCGCGAGCGAACTCCTCGGCGAGGTACTGGGCGACAAGGGCGTCCACGCCCGCAGCGCGGTGGGGGTGGCGGTCCTGCCCCTGGACGCCCCGGTGGAGGTCGAGATCCAGGTGGAACTGACGGAGGCGTAGGGAGCTTTTCTTCGCCCCCGCCGCCCCTACCCGTCCCATCCTCGGGGGCTCCGCCCCCGAACCCCCTTGTCCTCAAACGCCGGACGGGCTGAGTTGGTCAGCCCGTCC
>NZ_JBSFDA010000136.1:0-27845 GCF_053593675.1 Streptomyces sp. NPDC002156
CGGGCACTCCGTTCTCGGCGTTCGACTCGAACCGGAGAGGGCGGGCATCCCACATGCCGCCCCGTGCGTCCCGGTGATGCCCCTTGTGCCCCTCGGCGCCCCGGCCGCTTCCATGTTGCGCTGAGCTGCGCGGATCCCGTGTTTCCCAGGCATCGATCCGGATAATGATCGTCCTGTTGTCAGTGGGGGCCGGTAGTCTCGAAAGCACGATGACAGAGGACCTCTCACCGGCCGAGCGGTATGCGGCAGCACGTAAGCGCGCTGTCGAGCAGGCCACCGCGCTCGCGTCCTTCCGCGAGATGTACGACTTCGGCCTCGACCCCTTCCAGATCGAGGCCTGCCAGGCACTCGAAGCGGGGAAGGGCGTGCTGGTGGCCGCCCCCACCGGGTCGGGCAAGACGATCGTCGGCGAGTTCGCCGTCCATCTCGCCCTCCAGCAGGGCAAGAAGTGCTTCTACACGACGCCCATCAAGGCCCTGTCGAACCAGAAGTACGCCGACCTGTCCCGCCGTTACGGCGCGGACAAGGTGGGTCTGCTCACCGGCGACAACAGCGTCAACTCCGATGCCCCGGTGGTCGTGATGACCACCGAGGTCCTGCGGAACATGCTGTACGCGGGCTCGCAGACCCTCCTCGGCCTCGGCTACGTGGTCATGGACGAGGTGCACTACCTCTCCGACCGCTTCCGCGGCGCCGTATGGGAGGAAGTGATCATCCACCTCCCCGAGTCGGTCACCCTCGTCTCGCTGTCGGCGACCGTGTCCAACGCCGAGGAGTTCGGCGACTGGCTCGACACCGTGCGCGGCGACACCCAGGTGATCGTCTCCGAGCACCGGCCCGTGCCCCTGTTCCAGCACGTGCTCGCCGGACGCCGGATGTATGACCTCTTCGAGGAGGGCGAGGGCAGCCGGAAGGCCGTCAACCCCGACCTCGCGCGGCTCGCACGCATGGAGGCGCAGCGGCCCTCCTTCCAGGACCGTAGACGCGGGCGCGCCATGCGCGAGGCCGACCGTGAGCGGGAGCGCCGGTCGCGTTCACGCGTGTGGACGCCGGGGCGGCCCGAAGTCATCGAACGGCTCGACTCCGAGGGCCTGTTGCCCGCCATCACGTTCATCTTCAGCCGTGCGGCCTGCGAGGCCGCCGTACAGCAGTGCCTGTACGCGGGCCTGCGGCTGAACGACGACGAGGCGCGGGAACGGGTGCGTGCCATCGTCGAGGAGCGCACCTCCTCCATCCCTTCCGAGGACCTGCACGTCCTCGGGTACTACGAGTGGCTGGAGGGCCTGGAGCGGGGCATCGCCGCCCACCACGCGGGCATGCTGCCCACGTTCAAGGAGGTCGTCGAGGAACTCTTCGTACAGGGCCTTGTGAAGGCTGTGTTCGCCACCGAGACCCTCGCGCTCGGCATCAACATGCCCGCCCGCTCGGTCGTGCTGGAGAAGCTCGTCAAGTGGAACGGCGAACAGCACGCCGACATCACGCCCGGCGAGTACACCCAGCTGACGGGGCGTGCGGGGCGGCGTGGCATCGACGTCGAGGGTCATGCCGTGGTGCTGTGGCAGCGGGGGATGAGCCCCGACCACCTGGCGGGACTGGCCGGCACGCGCACGTACCCGCTGCGCTCCAGCTTCAAGCCGTCGTACAACATGGCGGTCAACCTCGTGGACCAGTTCGGGCGGCACCGCTCGCGCGAGCTGCTGGAGACCTCGTTCGCGCAGTTCCAGGCCGACAAGTCGGTCGTCGGGATCTCCCGGCAGGTGCAGCGCAACGAGGAGGGCCTGGACGGCTACAAGGAGTCCATGACCTGCCACCTCGGCGACTTCGAGGAGTACGCGCGGCTGCGCCGCGAACTCAAAGACCGCGAGACCGACCTGGCCCGGCAGGGCGCCGCCCAGCGGCGGGCCGAGGCCGCCGTCGCGCTGGAGAAGCTCAAGCCCGGTGACATCATCCACGTCCCCACCGGCAAGTACGCGGGCCTCGCGCTCGTCCTGGACCCGGGGCTGCCCGCCGGCCGGTCCAACGGCCACCGCGGCTTCGAGCAGCACGACGGGCCGCGCCCGCTCGTGCTGACTGCGGAGCGGCAGGTGAAGCGGCTGGCGTCGATGGACTTCCCGGTGCCCGTCGAGGCGTTGGAGCGCATGCGGGTCCCGAAGTCCTTCAACCCGCGTTCGCCGCAGTCCCGTCGCGACCTCGCCTCCGCGCTGCGCACCAAGGCCGGGCACATCGCGCCCGAGCGGGCCCGCAAGCAGCGCTCCCAGGCGGCCGACGACCGCGAGATCGCCCGGCTGCGCACCGCGATCCGCGCTCATGCCTGCCACGGCTGCAACGACCGCGAGGACCACGCCCGTTGGGCCGAGCGCTACTACCGGCTGCTGCGCGACACCTCGCAGCTGGAGCGGCGCATCGAGGGCCGCACCAACACCATCGCCCGTACGTTCGACCGCATTGTCGCCCTGCTGACCGAGCTGGACTATCTGCGCGGCGACGAGGTGACCGAGCACGGCAAGCGGCTCGCCCGGCTCTACGGCGAACTCGACCTGCTGACCAGCGAATGCCTGCGCGCGGGCGTCTGGGACGGGCTCGCGCCCGCCGAACTCGCCGCCTGCGTCTCAGCGTTGGTGTACGAGTCCCGGGCCGCCGACGACGCCATGGCACCGAAGGTGCCGTCCGGCAAGGCCAAGGCCGCGCTCGGCGAGATGGTCCGTATCTGGGGCCGGCTCGACGCGCTGGAGGAGGAGTTCCGGATCACCCAGAGCGAGGGCGTCGGCCAGCGCGAGCCGGACCTCGGCTTCGCGTGGGCGGCCTACGAGTGGGCGTCCGGCAAGGGCCTCGACGAGGTGCTGCGCGAGGCGGAGATGCCGGCCGGTGACTTCGTCCGCTGGTGCAAGCAGGTCATCGACGTCCTCGGGCAGATCTCGGCCGCGGCGCCGGTGTCCGGCGGCGAGGGGTCGACGGTCGCGAAGAACGCGCGCAAGGCCGTGGAGGGGCTGCTGCGGGGGGTTGTGGCCTACTCGTCGGTCGGCTGACAGGGGCAAACGAGGAGGGGCAGGGAGGCCGGCGTCGGGTGCCGTCCGTGGCGGTCTCCCGTGGCTCTCCCGTGCTTCTTCAGCGGGGTTCGGGATGGTGGGGGCAGTTCTCGTGTGACGTTCTTGTGCGACGTGATAGGAGCTGACCCTTGCGATTCCGTGTACTGGGACCGGTCCGCCTCGACACCCGTACGCCCGCGGCCGCCAAGCCACGTGCCGTGCTCGCCACCCTGCTCGTGCGGGCGGGCTCGGTGGTCTCCAGCGATGCCCTCATCGACGAACTGTGGCCCGACGAGCCGCCCCGCACCGCGGCCAGCACCCTGCACGTGTACATCTGCCATGTCCGCAAGGCCCTCGCCGAGAGCGGCGCCGGACGGCCACTGGTCAGCCGCCCGCCCGGATACGTCCTGCACGTCGAACCGCACGACCTCGACCTGCGCCGCTTCGAAACACTGAGCGAGGAAGGGCGCACGGCCCTCAAGAGCGAGGACTTCGGCGCCGCCTCCCACAGTCTGGGGGAGGCGCTCGCACTGTGGACGGGGCCCGCGCTGTCCGGGGTGCCGCAGGGCGTTGTGTTGCGGTCCGCCGCGACCCGGCTGGAGGAGCTGCGGCTCGGCGTGCTGGAGCAGCGGATCACCGCCGACCTCAAGCTCGGCCGGCATCAGGAACTCACCGGTGAACTCATGGAGTTGGCGGTCGAGCATCCGCTGCGCGAGCGACTGCACTGCCAGCTCATCGTCGCCCTGCACCGGTCCGGCCGCTGCTCCGACGCCGTACGCGCCTACCGTGCCGTACGCCGCTCACTGCACGAGGAACTCGGCATCGGACCGGGGCCCGACCTCACCCGGCTGCACGACCACGTGCTGGGCGCAGCAGGTTCAGCACCAGCCACCGCCGCAGCGCACCGGCGTGCCCCGGTGAGCCGTGCACATCGTCGAACTCCTTGATACGGAGGTCTCCCAGCGCCTCGCGGAGCAGTGACTGCTCCCGGGGCGGGATGATCTCGTCCCGCGCACTCGCCACGTACCGCACCGCCGCCCGTACGGACCCGAGTTGGGCGGTGTCGAGGGGGAACTCCTTGAGCAGTGAGCGCAGTTCGTGGTCGTCGGCGGAGGTTGTCAGATGGCGCAGGGTGGTTGTGGTGAGCGCCGGGACGCGGGGCCACCAGTCGTCGTCGGTGAAGAAGTCCGCGACCGGGGCGCCGACGGTCAGGATGCGGGCGATCCGGGGGTCCTCGACGGCCGCGCGCAGGGCGAGATGGCCGCTGAAGCTGAGGCAGAGGAGCGTGGCGTCGGTGGTGCGGGCGCGGTCCGACAGCCGGTCGCACAGCCAGGGCAGCAGGCGCCATGAATCCGCCGTGTAGGGCAGGGAGTTCTCGCCCACACCGGGCAGCTCCGTGACCACGGCCGCGTAGCCGAGGCGGGTCAGCTTCGGGAGCAGTGGGGCCCACTGCTCCTTCGCGCTCACGATGCCGCCCATCATGATGAGCAGCGGGCGGTGCCTGTCCAGGCCTGCCGCCCAGCAGGCCAACGTGCCGTCCGGGTGGGCGAGTTCGAGGCGTTCGATGCCGCCTCGGGCCCGCCGCCAGAGGTCGAAGGCGGCCACGCCCGCCTGTCGGGCGCGCATCCGGTCGCCGTCGGCCGAGTCGGCGTACGGGAAACGGGCGAGGGCGTAGCAGCGGCAGGCGCCGAGCAGCCGGCCGCGCCCGGCGAGTGCGTCGCCCTCGGCGGACCACACCCGGGCCCAGGAGTCCTCGGCGCCCGGGTCGTCGCTGTGGATCCGGGCCAGGACGCGGGTCGTGGCCCGGGTGGACAGGCCCTGGTTGCGGGCGTGCAGCAGGGCGTACTGCTTCAACTCGCCCAGATCATGCATGGGTTCGGCTCTCCTGTCTCGGCGTGGGCTCTCCCCGCCGGGTCATTGGGGGTCCGTCGCCGCCTTGTGCAGAGGGCGGAGCGGTGTGACTGCGGCCGTGTGGCCGGTGTGCTGTGTCGCCCACTCCGACTCGAGCGCCGACTTGAGGTCGGCCAGGACGTCGGCGGCGGTGGCGCCGTCGAGTACGCGGTGGTCGAAGGTGAGGCCCAGCCTCATCAGCGGGGCCGCCTCGATCCGGCCGTCGTCCCGGACGACCGGGCGCGGTGCCGTACGTCCGCAGGTCAGCGTCAGGGCCGTACCGCCCGTGGAGTGGAAGCCGTCGACCGGGCGGTGGCCGAGGGAGCTGACCGAGACCGTGCCGAGGACGGCAGGGCGGCTGCGGGGGTCGCGCAGGGCTGCGGCGAAGGCGATCCGGCCGAGCCAGGCCGGCAGCCGGGCCAGGGTGCGGACGCGGGCGAACTCCGGCAGGGCGGCGGGGTCGGGGGCGTTGCGGTAGCGGTCGACGCGGTCCTGGATGTCGGCCAGGGACGCCGATTCCAGGGCGGGCACGAGGGCGGAGAGCACGACGCGGTCGCCGCCGGGGACGGTCGTGTCCAGGGCGAGTTTCCCGGTGACCTCGGTGAACCGGACGATCCGGGGGCGGCGCAGGTGGCCCGGGGCGAGGACCGCGTTGGCCTCCGGGTGGCGGGCCAGGACCCGTCCCGCCGCGTGCAGGACGTAGGTCACCGTCGAGTAGTGGCGGTCGGCGGCGGCGCGGTGGGCCAGGGCGTGGGTCATGTCGATGTCGGTGTCCAGGTGTACGGGGCGCTGGGCGGCCGCGTACTCCAGGAAGTGGAGGGTGTGCCGGCGGTCGCGGACGGGGTGGGTGGAGTGACCGCGGGGCTTGCCGCTGGTCACGGGGTCACCACGCGGTCGTAGATCTCCTGGAGGCTGCGGGCCTCGAACAGGCGGGAGACCGGGACCGGTCGGGCCGTGGCGCGTTCGAGGAGGACGACCAGTTTGAGGAGGAACAGGGAGTCCCAGTCCGGGAGTTCGTCGAAGTCGGCTTCGAACTGGGTGTCTGTCAGGGGGAGTCCGAGGTCGTTGCGGACGAGGTGGTGGAAGTCGGTGACGGCGAAGGTGGTGTGCGGGGGCAGGGAGGGCATGCGGGGCCTCTCGGTCGGGGAACTCGGCGGTGGGTTGTGCTGTGAGTGCTTCAGAACTTCAGCGCTTCTCCAGGGCGAACCCGGCCTTGATCCACTTGCTGGACTCGACCGCCACGGCCAGCGCCTTCTGCCCGCTGCCCATCTTCGGCAGCAGCTGTTCGATCTGGAGGAACGGCAGGGCGTTGCCGTTGTTGCCGGTCAGAGCCACGCAGGAGATCTCGTGGGCGGAGGGGAGGGCGAGGTGTTCGGTGATCTGGCGGGTCATCCGGCCGGAGAGCTGGGGCGGCAGCAGGAAGTCCACGTCGTCCGCCGACCAGCCCAGGGTGTCGAGGAGTTCCCAGAGGATCTCCGCCGCCATCACCGGTACGGACTCCTCGATCGCCTTGTAGTCCTCGGTGAGCGCCTGGCGGTCCTCGTCCCGGTCGGCGAGGCCGAACCAGTCGATGATCTGGCCCGGCGAACGGCCAAGGCCGGTACAGCGGTTGAGGGTGCGCAGCAGGGTCACGGCCTCTCCGTGCGGCTCGGCGGTCAGTACGGCGGCGCCCGCGCCGTCCCCGAACAGCACGCCGTTGACGAGGTCGCTCGGCGCGGCTGCGGACAGGTCCCGGCGCAGGTCGAGGTGTTTGGTGCAGACGTCACCGCCGATGACGAGACCGCAGCCGAACTCCCCGCTGCCGATCAGATGCCGGGCGAGATCGAGTGCCTGGACCGCGCCCGCGCATCCCGACTGGAGCTGGTAGGTGGGGAGTTGGTCGAGGTCGAGCAGATCGGCGACCTGGCTCGCGGTGGTCGGCATGAGGTGGTCCGGGGTCGCCGTACCGAGGACCAGGAACTCGATGTCGGCCGCTTCGACGCTCCCATTGGCCATCGCCTCCTCGGCGGCCTGGGCGCACAGGTCGGCCAGTGAGCGCCGTACCTCCCCGGTGACCAGATCGCGGGCGAAGTGCCGGGTCCGGGTGCCGATGAACAGCTCGATCCACTCGGCGCTGACGCCCAGGGCGGCGGACAGCGCCGCGTTGTCGACCGGTTCGCCGGGCAGGGCGGAACCGGCGCCGGCGAGATGGGGCGGGTTCGTCGTCATGGGGTGCGCTCCTGTACGTACGCGACGAGGTCGCCGACTGACGACAGCCTCGGCAGCAGTTCGTGCACGGGGAGGTCGCCGAGCGCCGGAAGCCGGTCCTCGATACGGGACTTCAGCTCCATGACGGCGACCGAGTCGAAGCCAAGGTCCTCGTAGAGGCGGGAGGCGTCGGAGAGGGTGGACAGGGGGTAGCCGCCGACCTGGGCGATGGCGTCGAGGACGGCGGCGGCAGCGGTGATGCTCGGCTGAACTGTGGGCTTCTCGGGTTCGGTTGGGGATTCGGTACGTGTCTCAGCGGCGCCCCGATGCCAGAAGCGGTGCTCGGCGGAGAAGGCGTACGGCGTCAGGCGCTGGAGGACGCGGTCCTGTGGGGCGTACGCGGCGTCCCAGTCCGGGTCGAGGCCTGCCTCGTGGAGGGCGGTGAGGGTCCCGGCCAGTTCACGGGCGCCCGCGTTCACGCCCGGGAGGGGGTGCAGGGAGCGGGGCGGTGAGGTGCGTTCGGTGGTCAAGTGCCGTGCCAGCGACGTGAGTACGGGCTTCGGGCCGATCTCCACCAGGTGGGTCGGCTCCTCGTCGAGGAGTTGGGCGGCGGCGTCCGCGAAGAGGACGGGTGCGCTGATGTGTTCCGTCCAGTACGCGGCGTCCAGCGGCTCGGAGTCGAGCAGCTTGCCGCGGAGTGTGGAGTACAGGGGGATGCGCGGGACGCCTCCCTCGGTCACCTCCTCGGCGAGCCGGTGGAAGGGTTCGAGGACCGGGCGCATGAGCGGGGAGTGGAAGGCGTGGGACACCTCCAACCGGCGTACCGGGAACCCGCGTTGGGTCAGGGCCTCGGCGATCCGGTCCAGGGCGGCCAGGTCGCCGGAGAGGACGGTCGAGCGCGGGCCGTTGAAGGCCGCGAAGCCGACCAGGGGCTCCGGTTCGACGTACTCGTGGAGTGGCTCGGCCGGGGCCTGCACGGCCAACATGCCTCCGCCGTCCGGAAGTTGCTGCATCAGCGCACCTCGGGTCGCGACCAGCTGCGCCGCTGCTTCCAAAGGGAGGGCCTCGGCGAGTACCGCCGCCGCGAACTCGCCCACGCTGTGACCCAGGAGCGCCTGTGGTCGGATGCCCAGCTCGTGGAGGCTTGCGCCGAGCGCGTATCCGACCGCGAAGAGCGCGGGCTGGGCCCAACCGGTGCGGTGGACCGCCGGATCGGCGCCCAGGAGCAGGTCGCGTACGGAACCGTCGGTGTGCGGGAGCAGGGCGGTGTCGGCCGCGTCGAGGTGGTGGCGGAACAGGGCGGACTCGCGGTGCAGCCGGGCCGCCATCCCCGGGTACTGGGCGCCCTGGCCGGTGAACAGCCATGCCGTGCACGGGAGTTCGGGCGGACGGGTGGGCAGGGTGGGCGCCTCGGCCGCCGTACGCAGGAGGGCCGTCAGCTCGGTGGAGTCGGCGGCGACCACCGAACAGCGGTGGGCGTGACCGGACTTGACCTGGTGCGAGGACCAGCACAGGGGGCCGAAGGGGGTGCGTCGGCGGCTGATGGCCTCCGCCTGTGCGAGGAGATTGCGGCGCAGGGCCGCCTCGGTGGGGGCGGTGAGGGTGAAGACGCCTATGCCGAGGCCGGCGGGGCGCTGCGTGGAGGGGTGAGGTGTGGCGGGGAGCTGCGTGGTGGGGTGCTGGGGCGCTTCCGACTGCGTACGCGTGCGGGCTGTCGTCCGTCCGGCCCTCGGGGCCGATTCGAGCACCGCGTGGGCGTTCGTGCCGCCCATGCCGAAGCTGCTCAGGCCGGCCAGTACCGGGCCGGGCGGGAGGCGCAGGGGTGACTTCAGGAGGCGTAGACCCTGGTCGGCGAGGGCGAGTTGGGGGTTCTCGTGGGTCGCGAAGCGGCTGGCCGGGGCCGTGCGGTGGTGGAGGGAGAGGGCGACCTTGATCAGGCCCGCGATGCCGGCGGCGCCTTCCGTGTGGCCCAGGTTGCCCTTGACCGAGCCGAGGGACAGGGGGCGCGAAC
The DNA here is from genome assembly GCF_053593675.1 of Streptomyces sp. NPDC002156. Lineage (NCBI taxonomy): Bacteria > Bacillati > Actinomycetota > Actinomycetes > Kitasatosporales > Streptomycetaceae > Streptomyces > Streptomyces sp. NPDC002156. The sequence continues at coordinate 9,115 of NZ_JBSFDA010000136.1, forward strand.
GGGGGCGCGTGGCGTGGAGTGCGCCGAGGGCCCTGGTCTCGATCATGTCGCCCAGGACCGTGCCGGTGCCATGACCCTCGACGAAGGTCACGTCGGCCGGGTCCACGCGGGCCCGGCGGCAGGCGGCGGCGACCACGGCCTCCTGGGACCAGCGGCTGGGCGCGGTGATGCCGTTGCCGCGTCCGTCCTGGTTGACGGCTGTGCCGCGCAGGACGGCGTACACCGGCTGCCCGTCGGCGATCGCGTCCTCGTACCGGCGCAGGACCACCGCCCCGACACCCTCGCCCCGGCCGATGCCGTCCGCGTCGGCGCTGAACGGCTTGCAGCGGCCGTCGGGGGCGGCGAGGCCTGCCTGGGAGTAGAAGATGCCGAGGGCCGGGGTCAATGCCAGGTTGACGCCGCCCGCGATGGCGAGATCGCACTCGCCCGCGAGCAGCGCGTTCGCCGCCAGATGCACGGCGACCAGCGAGGACGAGCAGGCCGTGTCGACGGCGAGGGACGGGCCCTTGAGGTCCAGGTGGTACGACACCCGGTTGGCGATCATGCAGTAGCCGTTGCCGGAGCCGATCTGGGCGGTGATCCGGGGCAGGTCCGTCAGCGTCAGCTGGGCCCACTCGCTGCCCATGACCCCGACGAACACCCCGGTCGATGTGCCGGCCAGCCGGTGCGGGGCGATGCCCGCGTCCTCGATCGCGCGCCACGCGCAGTGCAGCATCAGCCGCTGCTGCGGGTCCAGCGAACCGGCCTCGCGCGGCGAGACGGCGAAGAACTCGTGGTCGAACACGTCCGGATCGGAGATGAACCCGCCCTCGCCGGGTGCGGAGAACGACTCCGTCACCGGCCACCGTTCGGGCGGCACCGGGCCGACGCCGTCACCGGCGCGCATCAGCAACTCCCAGTAGCCGCTCGGCCCTTCGGCTCGCGGAAACCGGCAGTCGATGCCCGTGATCGCGATCCGGCCGTTGCTACCGCCGATGTCGTCGGCTGTCACGTCCGTGCCTCCAGCCGTCCCAGCAGATGACCGGCCAGGGAGCGGATCGTCGGGTAGTCCCAGGCGGCCGTCGGCTCGATGAGGACCTCGAAGGCGTCTTCGACATCGCCGCACAGGCTCAGCGCCGCCACCGAGTCGAGCCCGTACTCGGCGAGCGGCACGGCGGGGTCGATCTCGGTCGGCGGCCTGCGCAGATACTCGGCGACCCGGTCGACCAGCCAACTCGTCAGCGTCTGCTCGGTGTAGGTGCTCGGCACGGTCATCGGATGCTCCATGGGTGTCAGCCGTTGAGGCGGAGGTCGTAAAGATCGAAGGACCGGTTCTCGTCGTGGCGGCGCAGGAGTTCGGCGTGCAGCTGGGCCGTGTACTCGGTGGGTGGTGGCGCCGGACGCAGGGAGAGGCGGGACGCCGTGCGGTGCAGCGCGGTCGCGAGCCAGGCGGGGGTCGACAGGAAACCGTCGGCGGCGGCTCGGTGGACGCCCAGCGCCGCTGCCGCCGCCATCAAATGGGCGTAATGGTCGGCGAGTTGGAAGCTCGCAGGACCGGCCAGCGGGGTCCGTTCGGCCGGCGGAAGGGCGAGCAGCGCCTTGCGTACGACGTTCAGCTCGCGGCTGAGCTGCCCCAACAGGGTCTGTATGTACGGGTCGTTGGGCGCCGATGACTCTTCGAGTACGCCGGTCAGCGCGTCCCCGTCGGCTGTGACCGTGAGGCGGTCGTACGGGATGCCCGGGGTGAGCGGGCCGCCCGGTGTGAACAGGGCGTCGGGCGCGGGTGGGCCGGGGTTCCTTGCCAGGCGCGGGAGTTGGGGAATCAGGGTGGCCAGGCAGGCCGTCGGGCCCGCGTGACCGAGGCTTAGTACGGGCAGGTCGCGCAGATGCTTGCCGAAGAGGGCGTGCTCGCCCTCGCGGACGTAGAAACGGGCGCCCAGAATCACGGAGAGGTCGTTCGCCGTGCGCGTGAGCAGCTTCGGGACCAGGTACTTCACGGCGGCGCCGGTCACGCTCGACTGGCCCGGCAGCAGATGCACGGCCCGCGCGGCGGCGAGCGCCAGACTGTCGCACAGCAGCAAGTCGGCGAAGGCGCCGGTGAGTACGGAGGCCGCGTGCGGCAGATCGAGCACGCGCCGCCGGTACAGTCGCCGTCCCAGCGCGAACCCGAGGACCGTCCGCAGACAGGTGTCCAGCGTGCCCACGGCCATCCCGGGCAGCGCGCTGCGGGTCACCTGGAAGGAACGCAGGGCCAGTTCGGCGCCCTGACCCTCCGCGCCGACCAGCGCACCGGCAGGGATCTCGCAGTCGCGGAAGTCCAGGCCGGTAAGTCGGCAGCCGCGTACGCCGGTTGTCGGATAGCGGCGGAGGAAGGTCACTCCGCCGTCCGCGCAGTCCTCGGGGCCAGTCATGAGTACCGAGTGGCTGCGGGCACCCGGCGCCGGGTCGGTACGGGCGAACAGCACCCAGGCGCCCGCCCGGTCGGCGTTGTTGATGACCTGCTTGGCGCCGTTCAGCCGATAGCCGCCGGGAGTTCGGTCGGCCCTGAACCCGTTGCGCAGGAAGTCATTGCCGTGGGCGAGTTCGTGATAGCCGACCGAGACCTTGCCGCCGTCCAGCAGCAACCCGGCGAGCTGCTTGCGCTGTTGGGGCGCACCGGCCGCCCAGACATTGACCGACGCCATGAAGGACGTGATGCCGTACCCGAGGCCGAGCCCGACATCGCGCCGGAAGACCTCCCGGGCCACCCGCACGAGATCGTCCAACTGCGTTAACCTACCGCCGTGTTCGGCGGGCACGAACTCCGCGCCGAAGCCGTAGTCGTCGAGCAGCCACTCGCCAGCGGCACTCGCTTCACCCTGCTCGTCCGCCGCGAGGAGCGCGACCCGGCCCACCGGGTTCGCGGGATCGGCCGGATCGCCGAACCGTCGGATCAGGTCACGGACGCGGGCGTCGGCGGTCATACCGGCTCCTTCACGAGGCCCAGGTGCAGCAGCGAGAACAGCCGTCCGGCCGAGCGGGCCGCGTACGCCTCGTCGAGGAGTCGGTCGTATGCCTCCGGGTCCGAGCCGGGCTGTCGGTCGCCGAGCCGGACCAGGAGCCGGTCCAGCGCCGTGCGCAGCCAGCTCGCGTCCCGCCAGATCCCGCCGGTCGCCACTCGGCGGTTGTGCAGCCAGAGGCCCAGACAGGCGGCGCCCGCGAAGCACAGGCAGTAGCGGCGGGCGGTCTCGAAGGCCTCGTACGGGACTCCCGCGACGACGTCCAGCGGCTCGGCCATCTCCTGGTGCACGGATTCCGTGACCGCCAGCAGTTGCTCTGCCGCCTCGGCGATGGGCGTGAGGGCCGGGTTGTGTTCGGCCTCCTCGCCCAGTTGCGCCGTCCAGGCGGGCAGCGAGGCCAGCAGCGAACTGCCGTACCGGGAAAGGAGCGTGAGGCGGGTCGCGTCGAAGGCCGGGAGCGGGGCGGAGAGATCGCAGGCCGAGGATGCCGGCTCGGTCACGCCGGTCTCGGGTCGTCGCCATCGCCGTACCAGCGAACGGAACTGGTTGATGAGGGAGTTGAGGTTGACCAGGGTGTTGCCGTCGAAAAGGGCGACGATGCGGTGGTCGCGCTCGATCTTCTCGAACATGCCGTAGCGCTCCACGCCCGGCGAGGTCACCCCGGCAAGGAAGGCACGGGCGCCCAGCAGGGCGGCCAGTTCCCGCAGGAGTTCCTCCGTGCCGGTCGGGACCAGGTACTTGGTGACCGCCGAGACCACACTCAGCTCCTCGGTCGCCGTGTGCACCAGGCGCGAGGCGACCAGGGCGACGGCCTCGTGGGTGAGGACATCCGCTGCGGCGGACGCCAACACATGGCGAGCCTGGGGGAGTTGGGCGAGGCGGCGGCCGTACAGTTCACGCTCGGCCGCGAAGTCCAGGGCGAGGCGCAGGCCGTGGTCGGCGGCGCCCAGGGACAGGGAGGCGCACATCGTGCGGGTCAACTGGAGTGCCTTCAGGACGGTTTCGACGCCGCCGCCCTCCGCGCCGACCACCGTCGAGCGGGGCACGCGGGCCCGGTCGAGGGCGATGCCGGAGATGTCGGCGCCCCGGATACCGTGTGTGGGGACCTTCGGTAGATGGCGGTAACTGCCGGGCGCCAGCTCGCGTTTGTCGGTCAGCAGCACACTGAAGCCGCGCGGGCCGCCGTCCGGGGCGGTGCGCGCGAGCAGGGCCAGCACACTGCCCCGGGTGGCATTGTTGATCAGCCATTTTTCGCCGGTGACCCGCCAGGATCCGGATCCGTCCGGCACTGCCTCCACCTCTCCGGCCAGCAGATCGCTGCCGTGTGCCCGCTCGGTCAGCCCGAGGGCCACCGGCACCCCGGCCCGGATGTCCGCGCCGAGCCGGGCGGTCTGCTCGGGGCTGCCCGCGATCCACACGCAGACCGCGCCGAGGTACGTCTTGCCGTGCGCGACGGCCACGGTCAGATCGCGCCGGGCCACCGTGCGGACGAGCTGGAGCGCGTGCTCGTAGTCGCGCAGCCGGCCGCCCGCGCCGAGGGGGACGTAGTAGTCGGGCAGCCCCCAGTCGTCGAGGAGCCGGCAGATATCCGCCGGGAACTCCTCGCGGGCGTCCAGCTCCGCGCTGGCCGCGTACGAGAACGGGCCGCGCGGGTCGGCCGGGTCGCCGAGATACAGCTCCAGCTCCTCGGCGAGCCGGTACGGGGAGTGCTCCATCGTCATGCCGGGCTCACCCGCTCCAGGGAACGCTCACCCCGGGCCAGCGCCTGGTCGCCCGCGTCGCTGACCAGCACCCGCACCGACGGCTCCAGCACCTCGTACAGCGGAGTCAGCGCACCTTCGAGGAACAGCCGTCGCATGAAGGTCCGTTGGACCTTGCCGCTGGTCGTCCGGCGTACCGTGCCCGGCTTGACCAACACCACATTGCCCGCCGGGACCGCGAACTGACGGCCGATCAGCTGCTGGGCGGACGTCGCCACCGCGCGCAGATCGCCACCGGGGACGGCGGCCGCCCGTACCTCCTGGACGATCACGAGATGCTCGCCAAGGTCGCTCTGCACGGCGAACGCGGCGCCCGCCCCCGCGGTGAGCGCGCGGTCGGCGGACTGGACCGTGCGTTCCACGTCGTGCGGGTAGAGGTTGCGCCCGGCGAGGATGATGACCTCCTTCAGGCGGCCGGTGACGAACAGTTCGTCGCCGTCGAGGACACCGAGGTCGCCGGTGCGCAGCCAGCCGCCCGGCAGATAACTTTCCGAGGAGGCACGGGAGTTGTGGAAGTAGCCGGGGGTGACGCTCGGGCCGCGCACCCAGATCTCGCCCACCGTGCCCGGGGGCCGGCTCGCCCCGGTGACCGGGTCGGCGATACGGATCTCGCTGTCGCGCACGGTGCCGCTGCCCGCGAGAGTGCGTACGGGGGCGTCCGCGACCGGGGCGGACAGTTCGCCGCGCTCCAGGGCCGCCGCGTCCACCGTCCTTACGGCGGGCGGGAGTTCGGGGGTGGCGCCGGTCACCAGGAGGGTCGTCTCCGCCATGCCGTAGCAGGGGAAGAAGGTCTCTGGACGGAACCCGGCGGGTGCGAAGCGTTCGGCGAAGGCGTGCAGGGTGTCGGCGCGGATGGGTTCGGCGCCGTTCGGCGCGACCCGCCAGCCGGACAGGTCGAGGCCCGCCAACTGCTCGTCGGTGACCCGGCGTACGCACAGGTCGAAGGCGAAGTTGGGCCCGCCGCTGCCGGTCAGCCGGTACTCGTCGATCATCTGCAGCCAGCGGTACGGGCGTTTGAGGAACGCCGTCGGTGACATCAGCACGGCCGTGCCGCCCGCGTAGAGGGGTTGCAGAATGTGTCCGATCAGCCCGAGGTCGTGGTAGTGCGGCAGCCAGCCGCCGCCGATCGTGTCCGGCCCGGTGCCCGTCCAGGCCTGGATCGCCGCCTCGTTGGCGAGCAGGTTGGCGTGCGTGACCATCACGCCCTTGGGCTCGCTGGTCGAACCCGACGTGTACTGGAGGAAGGCCAGGTCGCGCGGGCGGATGTCCGGCGCGCGCCAGTCCGCGGGGTCCGCGAAGTCTCCGTCGCCGTCCGTGCCGAGACAGCGGACGTGCGTCATCCCCTCGGCCAGCAGCCAGGCCTCCAGCGCGGGTGCGAGTTCCGGCGCCGTCAGCACGGCCGTCGCCTCCGCGTCCCTCAAGATGCCGGAGACACGGGCGAGTTGGCGGCCCTGGTCGGTGGGCAGCGGCGCGGGCACGGCCACCGCACCGGCGTACAGGCACCCGAGGAAGGCCGCGACGAACCCGGTGCCCGGTGGGTGGAGCAGCAGCACCTGGCGGCCGACGGCGTCCTGGGCACGCAGCCAGGACGCGATCCGGCGGGCGCGGGTGTCGAGTTCGGCGTAGGTGACGCGCTCGGGCGGCGAGCCCGCCGTGTCGTCGCGCAGATAGACCAGCGCGTCCCGGTGGGCCTGGGCGGCGGTGTTCTCCAGGAGGACACCGGTGAAGGTGTCCCTCGTCCCGTTCCCCGGAGTGCTCCTGCTGCTCATCAGATCGTCCCCCTCAGCGTGATGTGTGCCGGGACCTCGGGCAGGACGAGGAGCGGGTGCCGGAAGACGGTGGTCGTCCCGTCCGTCCCCTCTGCCATCCCTGTGCCGTCCGTCGCTTCGAAGCCGAGCGTGGGATACAGCTCCCGGACCCTGCCGTTCCTCGCCGACGGCCGGAAGCGGCCGTAAACGGCCGGGGCGCCCGCCTCCCTGGCCGCCTCCAACAGGGCTGCGAACAGGGCCTGTTCGATGCCCCGGCCGAAGACCCGGCAGCTCAGCAGGGCGTTCTCGATGTGCCAGCCGGTCGTCGGATCACGGCGGACGAACACCGCGCCGACCAGGCCGCTGTCTCCGAACTTGTCGCGCGCCCCGACCGTCAGGACCAGCCCGCCGGGCGCGTCGGCGTACTCCCGTACCTCCGGGGCCGACATCCGGCGGGTGGTGAGGTTGAACTGGTTGGTCCGCTGGGCGAGTTGGGCCGCCCGGGCCAGCTGATCGGTTCGCAGCGGGCCGAGTTCGACCACCACACCGAGCTGCGCGAGGTACTCCTCGTACGACTGCGCACCCTCCCGCAGCCGCTGCCTGTCGCCCTCGCTGCGGTACTGGGCCGCCCGCCGCAGATCGGTGTCGGTCAGTTCCGGTACGTCGAACCAGCCGTCGGCGAGGAGCCGTTCGGCGTGCAGCGCGGGCTCGTCGTCCAGCGGGACGACCGCCACGGCCGGCAGGGCGCCGGTCACCTGGCCGCGCTCGAACGCCGAGTCGTCGGCGAGGACCAGGCTGTCGGTCCCCAGGTTCAGCCGGTCCGCGATCTCCCGCAGCCCCGCGTCCTTCGGACCCCAACTCGCCTGCACCCGCACGAAATCCGGCTCGCGCAGCACCATGTCCGGGTGCTCGCGCAGCACGGCCAGCAACGGCTCCGGGTCGTTCTTCGAACATACGGCGAGCAGGACACCCTGCGCGGCCAGCTGCCGGACCACCCGCTGGAACCCTCCGAAGGCCTCCCCGCGGATCGTCCCGGCCGCCGCGATCCCCTCCGGGCCGACATCGCCGAGGACCCCGTCCCACAGCGTCTGGTCGGCGTCCAGGACCAGCACCTTCCGTGTCCGGCCGCGCAGCGCACGGGCCAGATGGCCGACCTCGCGGGCGTACCGGGCGAGCAGCTCGGCACCCAGCCGGGCCTTGGCGTACGTAGCCAGCCGGGCGTCTCGCACCGGCCCGCCGGCGGCGACGAGCGGATCGAGGTCGACGACCTGGGTACGCGGGTGCCGTAGCGCCAGACGGAGCACACCTGCGTTGAACTCCCGCCACAGTGCGCCGAGTTCGGCACGGGCGCGCAGATCCACGAGCTGGTGGGTGTGCGTGTGGAGCAGCGGAAGTGTGTTCAGCACCAGCAGTCCGGACGCGTGGTCGCCGTGGCGGGCGGCGAGTGAGTCCAGGCGGGCGAGCAGATCGTCGGCGGCCGAGGCCGCGTCGGCGACCGTCCAGGGGAGGGGCAAGGGATCGAAGAGGATCGAGGAGTCCAGGACGCAGAGGGAGAGCGCGGTCGTCGGTGCGTAGAGCGCGCTGCCGGTGTCGAGGAGGTCGCGTTCCCAGGCGCCGAAGTCTCCGGTGGTGGCGTCGAGTTGGAGTCCGTGGCGGGCGAACTCGGCGGTGAGGGAGGCGGCGAGGCCGTCCAAGGTGCCGCTGCCGGAGATCGTGACGGTGACCCGGTCCTCGTCGTGGGGCGCGGCACCGTGCGCCGGTTCGAGGCGGGTGAGGATGCGGCCGGCCGACTGGAGGGCGCCGAACGGGTCGGCGCCCGCGGCGAGTTCCGCGAGGAGCGCGGGCACCTCGGGTGCGTACCGCCGCAGCGAGCGCAGACGGTCGAGTGGGTCGGTGGTCATGGCCGGGAGCCTGCGGACCCGGCCTTAAGTCGTCCTTGTGCAAGACCCGCCCAAGAGCGGCTTAAGGCCGGGCTGCGAAACCGGGAGTCTGCCCGACCAGAAGCTCCGCAGCCGCTTGCTTGGGGGAGTTCCATGACGATCCAGCCGACCCAGATGCCCCAAACACCCCAACGGATCCAGACGTCCGTGTGCGTGGTCGGCGGCGGGCCGGCCGGGCTCACCCTCGCCGTCGAACTGGCCCGGCGGAACGTCCCCGTCGTCGTGCTGGAGGCCAGCGCCCACTTCAACCGGTCCTTCCGGGGCGAGTCGGTCTCCCCGGACTCGGTCTGGCTGCTGGACCGGCTCGGACTGCTCGACCGGCTGGTCGGCACGTACGTACAGATGCACCGGATGGAGATCGACGACTCCGGACACACCGTGTTCCAGGCCGAGTTCGCCGACTTCCGCTACCCGCACCCCTTCCCGGTCGAGCTGCCGCAGCCGACGCTGCTCGCCGCCCTCGCCGAGACGGGCGCCGCACACCCCTGCTTCCGGCTCGTCCAGGGGGCCACCACGACCGCCCTCCTACGTGACAGTGAGGGCACGGTCACCGGGGTACGGGCCCGGACCGCCGACGGTGAGACGGAGATCCGGGCGGCGCTGACGGTCGCCGCCGACGGGCGGTTCAGCAAGGTCCGCGAGATGTCCGGGCTCACCTACCGGAAGGTCCCGCTGGAACGGGATGTCATCTGGCTCAAGTTGCCGTTCCCGTACGGGGATTGGGACGACCGTACGTACCGGGTGCGCATCCGGGGCGATCAGCACGGGCTGTTCATCCCGACCCGGCCCGACAGCGTCCGCGTCGGCTTCAACATCCCCAAGGGCGGGCTGCGGGAGATGCGGGCGCAGGGGCTGCCCGCGCTGTACGAGCGGCTCGACCTGCTGGCGCCCGAACTGTCGAAGGCAGTACGGGAGTCGGTGCACAGCTGGTCGGACACCTCGATGCTGGACATCTTCACGACGGTCGTCCCGCGCTGGTCGATGCCCGGGCTGACGCTCATCGGCGACGCCGCCCACACCCTCACGCCGATCCTCGGGCAGGGCGTCAACCACGCGATCATCGACGCGGTGACGCTCGCTCCGCTGGTCGAACGGGCGTTGGGGGACGGCGGACCCGGATCGGCGGTACCCCTGCTCGCGGCCACCGAGGCGTTCCAGCGGGAGCGGGAGGCGTCCGTTGCCCGGTCCAGGGCCCTCCAGCTGCGCCAGGAACGGCTGTTCACCCTCGACGGGGCGCTGGGCTCGGCCTGGCGGCGGACCCTCTACCGCGTGGTGAGCAGCAGCCCGTGGCTGACCCGGAAGGTGCTCGCGGGCGCGTACTTCCAGTTGCAGGCGCCGGGGGAGCGGGTGGCGAAGGTGCAGGCCGGTACGTGAGGGTGAGGTCTACGGGCGTGCTGTCGCCGGGACTTGGGGCCGAGCCGCGGAGCCCGCTGGCCCACGGGCGGACCCGGATCGTCCTCCTCTGCGCCCTCGCCCTGAACCAGTTCCTGGTCGCCGCCGCCGGCGCCTGTGTCGCCACCCTCGGGCCCGCCCTGCGCACCGCCATGGGCCTGTCGGGCACCGCGCTGCCCTGGGCGGTCGTCGTCTATCTCCTCGCCCTGGGTGGACTGTTGCTGCCGTTGCGGTGGCTGTGCGGGCGGATCGGGCCGTTCGGCGGACCGTTCCTCGTACTGCTCGCCGGGCTGTGGATGTTCGTCCAGCCGTCGGTGGTGATCGGGGCCCGGCTGATCACCACGCCGGTGGCCTTTCTGGTGCTGCGCGGAGTGCAGGGTGTGGGCGCCGCAGCGCTCACCGCCGTTGCGCTGGTGCTGGTGGCGCGGGTGCTTCCGGTGTGCGGTGAGCGGGAGTTGGCCCAGTTCGGGTGGGGTGCCGTGATCGTTGCGGGGGTCTTCGCCGGACTGGTGATCGGGGATCGACTGCCGGTCGGCGAGTGGCACTGGGCGTTCTGGACGAACCTTCCGCTGGGGGTGCTCAGCGGCATGACCACACTCGGGCTGCTGCGGGCGAACTGTGCACGGAAGGCCGACAGTCACCTCAGGACGCCTGCGCCGAGCCGCCCGTCCCCGCTCCCAGATGCGTGACGCCGCCGCCGTATCGCCGTACCAGGCAAGCCACTTCATCAAGGACCTGGTCCTCGTGCGAGCGCACGAAGAAGTGTCCGCCCGGCAGCATCCGGACCTCGCAGCCCCGCCCCGCGAACCGGCGCCAGGCGACCATCTCGCGGACGCCGACCAGGGCGTCCCGTTCCCCGGCGAAGAGGTGCAGCGGCACCCGCACCGGCGAAGTCCACGACATGCGCAGGGAGTTGGCGTCCGCGCACACGCTCAGGTCGTCCCGTACGACCGGCAGCAGCACCCGCAGCCACTCCGGGTGGTCGAGCAGCGAAGCGGGCAGGCCGCCGAGGCGGGCCAGGGCGGCGGCCAACTCGGCGTCCGGGGTGTCCGGTTCGGCGATGCGCGGCGAGGGCAGATGCGGGGCCCGGTGCGCGCCGAGGAGCAGGGCGCGGGGCAGGTGGGCGCCCCGGGACTGGCGGCGCAGGGTGAGGGCGTAACCGAGTAGCGCCCCCATGCTGTGCCCGTAAACCAGATACGGGTCCGGGCGGTCGAGGAGCGGGCCGAGTTCCGCGTCCAATGCCCGGATCAGCGGGGCCAGTTGAGTGAACCGGGGTTCCCCCGCACGCCCCTCCCGGCCCGGCAGCCGCACCGGGATCACCTCCACCGAGCAGCCGCGCTCCTGCAGGCCGTGCTGCCAGCGCGCGTACACCGAGCCGCCGGCCCCGGCGTACGGCAGACAGAGCAACCGGCAGGTCGGTGCGTCCAGCGCATCCAGCGCTTCCGGGGGCCCGGGCCGCCTGGGCGGCCTGGGTGGTCCAAGTGACACAGGTGGTCCCGGTGGTCCCGGTGGTCCCGGTGTCCGTGGCGTCGGCGGCGTCACCGGATCGTGCCGTGGTCGACGAACAGGGTCGCCGTCGACAGACCGCCGCCGTCCCCGACGACCGGGGGTTCCAGTGCCGGGTCGCCCGCGAGCAACGCCCGGTGCAGACGCTGGAGTTGGGGGGACGGCTCCAGACCCAGGTCCGTGACACAGGCGGTGCGCAGCCGGCCGTAGACCTCCAGGGCCTGCCAGGTCCGGCCGCTGCGGTACAGGGCCACCATCAGCTGGCCGTGCAGACGTTCGTGCAGCGGGAATTGGGCGGTGAGGCCGGTGAGTTCGCCGAGGAGGGTGCCGTGGCGGCCGAGCCGCAGGTCGGCGCCTATCCGGTCCTCCACGGCGGTGAGCCGTAGCTCTTCCAGCCGCAGTACCTCGGCCCCCAGCATCCGGCCCGGTGTCACATCGGCGAGTGCCGGTCCGCGCCACAACAGCAGCGCCCGTTCCAGGAGTTCGGAGGCCCCGGCGGCATCCCCGGCCTCCAGCGCGGTCCGCCCGTGCCTGGCGAGCCGTTCGAAGCGGGCCGCGTCCGTGCCGTCAGGGGGCGCGTCGAGTACGTAACCGGTGTGCCGTCGGCCGAGCACCTCCCGGGGGCCGCGGTCCGGTGCGGGGCCCAGCGCGGCCTGGATCATGCGGCGCAGCTGCTTGACGTAGGTGTGCAGGGTCGCGGCGGCGCTGCGTGGCGGGCCGTCGCCCCACAGCTCGTCCGCCAGGGCCGAAACGCTCACCTCCCGGCCCGAGTTGAGGGCCAGCAGGGCCAGGACCTGCCGCGGTTTGGCCGCGCTCGGCACCACGGAGGTCTGGCCCAGCCGTGCCGTGAGCGGCCCGAGTACGGAGATCTCCAACGTCCGTCACCTCTGCCTCTTGTGCCTCGTGGATCCTGCTCCTTGCTCCCAACGGCTCACGCGCTGTTTATGTGTCGCTTACGTCCCTGTACAGACCCTCCCAGACTGACCGGACGGAAGAGAAGTGATCCAGACACGACTGCTCCATGAATTCATCACACTGTGTGGTTGTTCAGGGCCTCTCCGCTGACGGGACCCGACGGCGCCTAGCATCCCCGTCTGGGGGTGGGCCGATGTCGGATGCGGCTGACCAGCCGGAATCAACCTCGACCGAGGGTCCGGCCGGTCTGCGGGTACCGCGGGTCGCGGGCAGAGTGGTTCTGCTCGCGACAAGCGGTCTGCTTCCCATGGGCGTGCTCGCCGTCGTGGCCCGGCGCCCCGGTGCCGTCGTCGGCGCGGTCGCGCTCGCCGCCCTGTTCGCTTCGTACGGACTGCAGTTGGTGCACTCCGCACCACAAGTGCGTTCCTTACGCGATCGGTTCGGGGGTCCGGCTTTAGCCCTCCAGGGAGGGCTCGCGCTGCTGCCGGTCGTCGCCTTCGGCTTCGACTGGCCGGGAATGTTCGGCCTTTTCGCCGGATCCGTGCCACTGGTGATCGGGGGTGCGGTCGGTCGGGTACTGGGCGGACTGGTCGTCGTCGGTGGTGCGGGCGTCAGTGGTGTGGTGCTTCAACAGGGTTGGCGGGACTGGGGGTTGAGTGGCGCGGCCACGGTGGCTGTCGGTCTCGCCGTGTACGGGATCACCCGGCTCGCAGATCTCGTCGTACGGGCCCACGGGGAGCGCGAGGAACTGGCCTGGCGGGCCGTCGCGCAGGAACGGCGCCGGTTCGCCCGCGATCTGCACGACCTCCTCGGGTACAGCCTCTCCGCCATAGCGCTCAAGACCGACCTCGCCCACCGGCTGGTGCGGGGCGAACCCGAGCGTGCGCTCGCGGAGTTGGACGGCGCCCGGGACGTGGCCCAGCAGGCCCTCGCCGACGTCCGTACGGTCGCCCGTGGCTACCGCGAACTGTCCTTCACCGTCGAGGCCGAGTCCGCGCGCTCCCTGCTCGCCGCCGCAGACATCCGGGCCAGCGTCGACGTGCGCTGTGAGGTGCCGGGCGCCGTGGGCTCGGTCCTCGCGACCGTGCTGCGCGAAGGGGTCACCAATCTGATCCGGCACAGTGACGCCACCCAGTGCCGGATCGAAGTACGGGACCTGGGCACCGGGTTCATCCGGTTCACCCTCGCCAACGACGGTGTCCGGGGCGGGCGGGAGGCACGGGACGGGCGACGGCCCGGCGGCCTCGGCAACCTCGCCGAGCGGCTGACCGCGGTGGGCGGCCGGCTGACCGTGGACACCGACGAACGCGGGTGGTACCGCGTGACCGCCGAGGCGCCCTCGGAGCCGACCGTCGACCCGGGTGAACATGCATAGGTAGGCCCAGGTGAACACGCCTGGTGGGCGGCATTATTGACGACACGTCATAACCAGCCCGCATCCTCCGCGATCCGTACCGCGTCCAGCCGATTGCGTGCGCCCAGCTTTCCGACGATCGACGTCAGATAGTTCCGGACCGTGCCCACCGACAGATGGAGACCGGCCGCGATCTCCGTGGCGCCCGCCCCACTGGCCGCCTGTTGGAGGATCTCCGTCTCCCGGTCCGTGAGCGGGCTCTCGCCGCTGTCGAAGGCGGCCAGGGCGAGTTCTCTGTCGAACACCCGCTCCCCGGCCGCCGCTTGGCGGACGACCTGGGCAAGCCGTACCGCCGGTGCGTCCTTGAGGACGAAGCCGGTGACCTTGTTGTTCAGCGCCCGGCGCAGGGTGCCCGGCTTGCCCAGGCTGGTGATGATGACCGTACGGCACTCGGGCAACGCCTCCTGGAGCAGCGCGGCGGCGCTGATCCCGTCGAGGCGGGGCAGATGGACGTCGATGACCGCCACATCGGGCCTGGCGGCGAGGGCGGCGCCGACGATGGCATCGCCGGCCCCCACCTCCGCAACGACGTCCAGATCGGGTTCCAGATTGAGCAGGGCGACCAGCGCGCCCCGGACCATGGAAACGTCCTCGGCCAGCAGGATCCGTATCAACATTCCCCCCGGAATAACGCGGACGTCGGAAGTGCACGTCCACGATTCCGGGAGTCTATCCATCCCTTATGACCGATTCGATTACGCGCGGCGACGGGCACCGCAAAGCAGCCACATCCGACGCTAGGTGCGCTCCGCGCGATGCGAACCGATGAGCGACTCGTTGGTCCCCTGCGCCTCAACCGGCGCCTCCGCATCGGGAGTTGACTGCTGGTTCGCCTTGTCGGCCGTAGAGATATCTATTCCCGGGGCTGTTCCGGCGCCGGTCTCGGAGAGGCCGATACGGCGGTGCAGCCTGCGCAGCGGACCGGGCGCCCACCAGGTGGCGCGGCCGGTCAGCCGCAGTACGGCCGGTACGAGCAGACCGCGCACCACCATCGCGTCCATCAGCACGGCGAGTCCGACCCCCAGGCCGAGCATCTTGATGTTGGTCACCCGGGAGGTGCCGATCGCCACCATCACGAAGCCGAGAATCACCGCAGCGGCCGTGATCAGCCCGCCGGTGCGCCGGATGCCGAACTCCACGGCCGCGCGATGGTCGCCGCCGCGCTCGTACTCCTCCTGGATCCTGGAGACCAGGAAGACGCCGTAGTCCATGGACAGCCCGAAGGCCACGCAGAACATCAGCACCGGCAGCGCGGTCTCGATGTCCCCGGTCGGGGTGAACCCGAGCAGCCCCGACAGATGGCCCTCCTGGAAGACCCAGACGACCGCCCCGAACATGGCCGTCAGGCTCAGCGCGTTGACCACGACGGCCTGGAGCGGCAGCAGCAGACTGCCGGTGAGCAGGAACACCAGCAGCAGTGTCGTCACCGCGATCACACCGAGCGCCCAGGGCAGCCGCTCGGCCGTTCCGTGCTGGGTGTCGGAGAGCACGGCGGCGGCTCCGGTGACGGAAGCCTTGAACGGAACGGGAATTGACCGAATGTCAGTCACTAGTTCGAGTGAACTTGCCGAGGTGGCCTCGCCCTTGGGCAGCACAGTGACGTAGGCGCTTCCGTCGGTGCCTGTCTGAGCCGCCTCGGCGGGCGTCGCCGCGCGCACCCACTCGCCGCTCGCGTAGAGACCTGCGGGACCTGACACCCGTACGACATCAGGGAGTTGGGAGACACTGCGGCTGAAGTCCGCGAGCGAGGCCTGACCGACCCGTGGCCCCTGAGCGAGCACCGCGAGGACGCCGCCCGGGCTGCCCGGGAACTCCTCGCGGATCTGCTGCTGGACCAGATGCGCTGGGGTCGAGGACGGCAGCTGGCGGTCGTCGGCCGTGCCGAACCGCACGTCCTTGAACGGCAGTCCGAGCGCGACGAGCACCACCGCCGTACCGACCGCGAAGAGCGGCGCGCGCCGCATGACGAGCCGGGCCAGCGCCGCCCACCCGGCACCCGGCTCATGCTTCGGCTTCGATGTCCCGCGCCGAGGCAGCAACCGGCGTACGTCGAGGGCATCGACCCGACGGCCGAGCACCACCAGCAGGGCGGGCAGCGCGATGAGTGAGGCCGCCGCCGCGATGAGGACGACCGCGATGCCCGCGTACGCGAACGACCGCAGGAAGTACTGCTCGAAGACGAACATCGACGCCAGCGACACGGCGACGGTCAGCGCCGAGAAGAGGACGGTACGCCCGGCGGTGCGGAGCGTCGTGGCCACGGCGGCGCGGGGATCGGCGCCCGCCGCCAGTTCCTCGCGGTAGCGGCGCACGATGAACAGGGCGTAGTCGATGGCGAGTCCGAGCCCGAGGGCCGTGGTGAGATTCTGCGCGTAGACCGACACATCGGTGAACTCGGTGAGTACGCGCAGGACGGCGTTCGTGCCGAGGATCGCCATGATCCCGACGAGCAGCGGCAGCAGCGCGGCGACGGCGCTGCCGAACACGAAGACGAGCAGGACGAGGGTGACCGGCAGCGCGATCATCTCCGCCCGGACCAGATCCTCGGCGATCACCTCCTGCGAGGCGTTGCGCACGGCGGCGGGCCCACCGAGCCGCACGTCGACCGGCCCCCGCCTGCCTTCGTACGACGGCCGCACCCGCTCCAGTACGGCATCGACGGCGTCCTCGTCACCGCCGATGCGAGCGGTGATCAGCGCCTCGCCGCCGTCGCGGGCGCGCAGTGCCGGTTCCTTCCCGTCCCAGTACGAGACGACTCCGCCGACCGCCTGCTCGGCGCCGAGCCGACGCGCCAAGTCGCGGGCTTCGGAGACCACTTGGGGATTGTCGACGCCTCCCGTCGCACCGCGCGCCGACACCATCAGCAGCAGGTTCGGCTGCGAGGCGGGCCAGCGCTGCTCCAGCACCCGGGTGGCGTACGTCGACTCCGCCCCGGGAATCTGCGAACCCCCGCTGCTCAGCCGGTCCGCCACCCCGCCGCCGAGCACGGCCGCACAGGCGGTGAGGGCCAGCACGACGAGGAGCAGCAGCCGGGGCCGGGCCACTATGGCCCGGCCCCACCTCCCCCCACCCCCGTCGTCCGCTCGCCCTGTCGTAGGCGGCTGTTGTGTGGGCCTTGCTGCCATCGGACTGCCCCTCCCGAGTCGGTGACGGGGCTCTGACGGTGACGGGGGGTGCTTAAGCGCTGCTTGCGGTCGGGTAGTTGGGGTGCCCGGTGCTCCGGTCGGCAACTGCCGTTTCAGGGGCGGTCGTTCAGGTACGCGCGCCAGCCGCCGTACGTCGTGATGTCCTCGGCGCCTTCCAGGGCGGCCGGTTCGCACAGGAAGCCGGGTACGTGGGTGCCGTCGGCGAGTTCGACGCGGCCCAGGGCCATCGGGCGGGGGAGAGCGGCGAGGAAGCGGCCGAGGCCCTCGGCGGGAAGGCACCACACCTCGGCCTCGATGGCGGCTCCGCCGGTCCCTGTTTCGCCGACGTGGACCAGGCCCGGCTTGGGCGGGGTGGTCGCGAGGGCGTGCAGCCGGTAGACGGGGGCCGTCGTGGTCGTACGTTCCAACCGGGCGCCCAGGGAAAGAAGTTGGGGGTTGAGCGGCTGGCCCGAGAGATGCGCGCCGACCACCGCGAGGCGAGCCGCGGGCTGGAGCAGACGGGCCATCGTGGCGAGCCGTTCGTCGGTGAACGCCGGGCCGATCAGCATCACGCCGAAGGGGAGGCCGTTCACCTCGCCCGCGGGTACGGCGACCGCGGCCAGGTCGAAGAGGTTGGTGGAGTTCGTGAAACGGCCCAGGCGGGCGTTGGCGCCCAGCGGGTCGGCGGCGACCTCGGCGAGAGTCGGGTGACCGGGGGCCGTGGGCAGCAACAGGGCGTCCGCGTCGGCCAGTTCGGCGAGGGCGTGGGCGCGCAGGGCGGCGAGGCGCTCCTGGTCGGCGTAGAGCTGGTGGGCGGGGATGTCGCGGGCGCGGGTGATGATGCCGGCGACGGTGGGGTCGAGGGTCGCGGCGGCCTCACCTCCCTCGGTGAGCAACTTGTCGACAAAGGCACCCACCGCTGTGTAGCGCTCCGCGACGAACGCGCCCTGGTACAGCATCGCGGCAGCCTCGGTGAAGGGCGTGAGGTCGAGCGTGCGGACGGAGACGCCCGCGGATCGAAGCTGGGCCACGGCGGCCTCGTACGCCTGTGCCCAGCCCGGGTCCAGTTCGCCGAGCTGGTCGAGCGGCGGGACGGCGACGCGCCAGGGACCGGGGGCGCGCTGGGGGAGGGGCGGGAGATCACGGTCGGGTGGGGACGCCATGTGCGCGAGTGCCTGCTCGGCCTCGGGGAGCGTCCGGGCGAAGACGGTCACACAGTCGAGGGAGGCGCAGGCCGGGACGACGCCGGCGGTGGGGACCAGGCCTCGGGTGGGTTTGAGGCCGACGATGCCGTTGAAGGCGGCGGGGACGCGGCCGGAGCCTGCGGTGTCGGTGCCGAGGGCGAAGTCGACGATGCCGAGCGCTACCGCTGTGGCCGAGCCGGAGCTGGAGCCGCCGCTGATGCGGGTGGGGTCGTGGGCGTTGCGGACGGGGCCGTAGGGGGATCGGGTGCCGACCAGGCCGGTGGCGAACTGGTCGAGGTTGGTGGTGCCGAGGACGATGGCGCCGGCGTTTCGGAGGCGGGCGATGACGGGGGCATCGGCGTCGGGGTGGTAGGCGTAGGCGGGGCAGCCGGCGGTGGTAGGGAGGCCCTGGACGTCGATGTTGCCCTTGGCGGCGAACAGCTTGCCGGCCAGGGGGAGGGGGTCGCCTGCGGCGAGGCGGGCGTCGATGGCGTTGGCCTCCGCCTCGACCTCGGCCTGGGGGCGTAGGTCGATCCAGACCTCGGGGCGGTCCACGGCGTCGATACGGGCGTAGGCCGTACGGACTCGGGTCAGGGTCGACATGCGTGTGCTCCTTGGTTGTGGTGGGTTGATGTGGGGTTTGTTTCGCCCCCGCCGCCCCTACCCATTCCCGTCCCCTGGGGGCTGCGCCCCCAGACCCCCCTACGGCCCTGAAGGGGCCTTGTCCTCAAACGCCGGACGGGCTGGGGGTGCCGGCCGGGGTTTGATC
>NZ_JBSFDA010000137.1:0-27718 GCF_053593675.1 Streptomyces sp. NPDC002156
GGTGGTACTGAGTCGCGCGGGGCGGTGGGGGGGCGGGGGGGGGGGGGGGGGGGGGGGGGGGCCCCCCCCCCCCCCCCCCCCCCCCCCCCCGCCCCGTGGGGTCAGCGACCGCTGCCGAGGGCGCGGCGGCCCCGGCCACCGCGCTGGGACAGGACCGGCAGACGGTCGGGGGCCGAGGTCCTGGTGTCCTCCTCGATGCGCAGCGCCAGCGCCGGGCAGCGGCGCACCGCGCGCAGCGCCTTCGCCTCCGCGTACCGGGGCACCTTCGCCTGCGCGACGGTGGGGAAGCCGTCGGCGCCCAGTTCGAAGACCTCCGGGAGGATGTCGGCGCACAGGCCGTGGCCCCGGCACAGCGTCCAGTCGACGAAGATCTTCTGACGGCTGGGGCCGTTCTCCTCCTCCGCCTGGCCGCCGGGGATGCCCGCGGGTCCCTGACCGCCCTCGAAGAGCGGCAGAACGCCTTCTACGGGCCTTCCGCAGCCGTTTCCGAGGACATGGGCGGCGAGGTCGTCGGTGAACGCCTTGATGGTCGATTCCAGGAACATCGCCGAGCCGTCCGGGTGCGAGCAGGCACCGCGCCGCTTCACGGACTTGGCGACCTGCTTGACGGCCTCCAGGGCGGCCGGGCCGCCGCCGTTGAGGATGTCCTCCATGCCGCGCGCCGCGGCGGGCAGACCGAGGTAGCAGGGGCCGCACTGGCCGGCGCTCTCCTCGGCCAGCCACTGGGCCACGCGCAGCGACTCGCCCAGCGGGCAGGTGTCCTGGCTGATCGGCAGGATCGCGCCGGCGCCGAGCGCACCGCCCACGGCGTCCAGGGAGTTGCGCGAGACGATCGCCTCGTTGACCGTCGCCGCGTCGATCCACTTGCCGTGGTAGCCGCCGGTCAGCACACCCTGCGGGACCGGCGGGGCGCCGGCGAGCTGGAGGACGTACCGCAGCGGTACGCCGGTCGGGACCTCGATCACCATGGGGCGGGCGACCGCGCCGGAGACCGTGAGCATGACGGTGCCCGGCTCGTCGTACAGGCCGGTGTTGCAGTAGCGCTCGGCGCCGATGCGGGCGGCGATCGCGAGCTGGGCGTACGTCTCGGCGTTGGACAGCAGGGTGGGTGCGCCGCCGACGCCGCTCTGCGAGGCGCTGATCTTGCGGCCGGGCGGGATCGCCGGGCCGCCGTCGATGGACCGGATCAGTGAGGCGGCGGCGCCGGTGACCATGCGGATCGGATTGCGCTGCACGCGCGCGCGGAGGGCCGATCGGCGGCCGTTGTTGAGGCCGCGTTCGGCGAGCGCCGCCTCCATGGAGCGCTGCGTGGATTCACGTGTCACCCCGATGACCAGGGTGCGGGCGCCCATGGCCTCCGCGCAGAGCAGGGCGCCGTCCAGGATCAGGTGCGGGGCACGGTTGACCAGCACCGTGTCCTTGCGGCAGGCGGGCTCGTCCTCGCTCGCGTTGACGACGACGACCGGCCGTACACCGCGGCGGATCGCCGACTCGGCGACCGACCGCAGCTTCTTGTGGAAGGGGAAGCCCGCGCCGCCGCGGCCCTTCAGGGAAATGCGCTCGGCGAGCTGCGCGAGCTGCTCGCCGCCCATCGGTTCGAGCGGCCCATGCACCTTGAGGTGCATGGGTAGATCAAGTCTCTCGACAAGGTCGAAACCCGACGTGAGCTGGGGAAGTCCGACCACACGGACTTCGGGTACGTCGGGCAGAGCCTCGTTCACTTAAAGCCTCCGGAAGGCGCGTTCCAAGGTTCGCCCGAACCCGGTGCGTCGAAGTCGTAGGAAGCACCGGGGTTTGCATCAGTGGCGGGACCGCTGTTGTACGTGTCGTTCGCGTTGTACGTGCCATAGGCGGCATTCGACTCACCGGTGTTGTACACATCACTCGTGCCGTACGGGGCGGCGCCCGGATTGCCATAGGCCGGGATGTTGTATCCGGTGTCGTTCATCGGGTCGTACGCCGACACGGGGGCCTCGCCGACGGGCGGCGGGGACGGGATCGGCCAGCTGCCCGACGTACTGCCGTCCATGCGCGGGATCGCCTCGGTGGCCTGCATGTCGCCCGGCATCTCCATGCGGGCGGTCTGGTCCATGTACGCGTCCTGCCCGCGCGGGGGTGTCACGGCGCGGTAGGCCGCCGCGAAGCCGTCGTTCGCGGGTTCGGGCGTCATGGTGCGGCTGGCCGGGGCGTCGTAGAGCGGCATCGATCCGGTGGAGGGGTTGCGCTGCGGGGGCACTCCCGCGTCCCCGCGCGCGGGCCTGCCGCCGCCCTGGCTCTCGTAGCCCGGCAGGGCGGACTCGCCGATGCGGGCCCGGCTCGCGTCCAGGTCGTCGCGGCCGTACTTCTCCTGGGTTCCCAGGATCGCCATGATCTGGGCGGCCACCTTGCGCTTGAACGGGCGGGGCGCCGAGCGCAGGGCCAGGGCTCCCATGACCGCGAGCAGGGACAGGCCGTACAGGATCGTGAAGACCGGCTTCGCCTCGCGTCCCGCGTACAGGCCGTGGACCAGCGCGAAGCACCAGGCCGGGTAGGCCAGCATGTGCATCGCTCGCCAGCGGGCCGCGACCGGGGCCGGGGAGGCGAACTGGCTGCGCAGGGCGCCGGTGACGGCCGTGAAGATCATGAGCAGGCCGGCCAGGGACCCGAAGCCGATGAGGCTCCCGGTGCCGGTGACGCCGAGGCTGAACGGGATCAGCGCGGCGACCAACGGGGCGTGGTCGAGCGCGACTTTGACCGAGATGTGCAGCAGCAGGAAGGCGACCGAGGCAACGGCGGTCGTCCGGTGCACGGCCTGCGCGATCAACCGCTGACGGGTGTTCAGGAACACCCGGTCGGTGGCGACCAGGCCCCAGATCACCGCGGAGGTGAGGGCGACCAGTGACAGCACGCCGGCACCGAAGTTCAGGAAGTCCTGGAGCTGGTCACCTCCGACCACCACGATCACGGGTATGAGCAGCAGCACGGCAGCCGTCGCCATCCCGTAGGCCGAACGGCCCGTCCTGGGAAGCGAACTGTTACTACGAGGGTTCATGGGGGCAACTCCGAGCGGTTCGGGAAGGCGGTCCCGCGTCGAACTCTAAGTCGAGACATACCGAGGAGTACGAGGTTTGAGTTATTGCGCTGTTACCAAAGGGCTGTGAGGCCGTTGTGATGTCCCATAGAGGTTGTTACGCGAAGTAATTATTGAACCTGGTTCAGCTTTTGCTGTGTGGCGATTCACGTGCCCGTTGGGGCATGGGGGAGTTGTGTGGGGGTCGTGTGAGGGTCGCCCAGGGCATGGCACCCGGTGCCATGTGCCCCCGGGAACTCCGTCGCGGCGCGCTCGACCGCTGCGGTACCCTGACGCCATGCGTGCCGTACGCCTTCTGCTTAGCGAGCCGCGCTGATCAGTCCCGACCACTGACGAATCGTGGTCGGCATCGGCGCGGCGTCCCCTCCTGTGCGAGGGGATTTTTCATTTCCAAGCCGCTGGCAGAGACGATCGATGGAGCTTTGAGGACCATGAGCGAGACGAACCCCGCTGCCACCGCCGAGGTCGCAGCGCCGCACCGCTACACGGCCGCCATGGCGGCCGACATCGAGGCACGCTGGCAGGACTTCTGGGACGCCGAGGGCACGTATGCCGCCCCCAACCCGAGCGGCGACCTGGCGGGCGACCCCGAGCTGGCCGCCAAGCCCAAGAAGTTCATCATGGACATGTTCCCGTACCCCTCGGGTGCGGGTCTGCACGTCGGCCATCCGCTGGGCTACATCGCGACCGACGTGTTCGCCCGCTTCCAGCGCATGACCGGCCACAACGTCCTGCACACCCTGGGCTTCGACGCCTTCGGCCTGCCCGCCGAGCAGTACGCCGTGCAGACCGGCACGCACCCGCGTGTCTCCACCGAGGCCAACATCGAGAACATGAAGGTCCAGCTGCGCCGGCTGGGTCTGGGCCACGACAAGCGCCGGTCCTTCGCCACGATCGACCCGGACTACTACAAGTGGACCCAGTGGATCTTCCTGCAGATCTTCAACTCCTGGTACGACGAGGAGTCGGACAAGGCCCGCCCGATCGCCGACCTGGTCGCCCAGTTCGAGACCGGCGAGCGCGCCGTACCCGGTGACCACGCGCGCGCGTGGAACCAGCTGACCGCCATCGAGCGCGCCGACGTCCTGGGCGAGTACCGCCTGGCGTACGCCTCCGAGGCACCCGTCAACTGGTGTCCGGGACTGGGCACCGTACTGGCGAACGAGGAGGTCACCGCCGACGGCCGGTCCGAGCGCGGCAACTTCCCCGTCTTCAAGGCCAAGCTGCGCCAGTGGAACATGCGCATCACCGCCTACGCCGACCGGCTGCTGAACGACCTGGACGCGCTGGACTGGCCCGAGGCCATCAAGCTGCAGCAGCGCAACTGGATCGGCCGCTCCGAGGGCGCCCGCGTCGACTTCCCGATCGACGGCGAGAACATCACGGTCTTCACGACCCGCCCGGACACCCTGTTCGGCGCGAGCTACATGGTTCTGGCGCCCGAGCACCCGCTGGTCGAGAAGTTCACCCCGGCCGCCTGGCCCGAGGGCACCCACGACGTCTGGACGGGCGGTCACGCCACGCCCGCCGAGGCCGTCGCCGCCTACCGCGCGCAGGCCGCCTCGAAGTCCGACGTCGAGCGGCAGGCCGAGGCCAAGGACAAGACCGGCGTCTTCATCGGCTCCTACGCGACCAACCCGGTCAACGGCGACCGGATCCCCGTCTTCATCGCCGACTACGTCCTGATGGGCTACGGCACCGGCGCGATCATGGCCGTTCCCTGCGGCGACCAGCGCGACTTCGAGTTCGCGCGCGCCTTCGAGCTGCCGATCCACTGCATCGTCGAGCCGACCGACGGGCGTGGCACCGACACCTCCACGTGGGACGGTGCCTTCGGCGCGTACGACGCGAAGATCATCAACTCGGCCAACGACGACATCTCACTGGACGGCCTGGCCGTCGCCGACGCCAAGGCGCGCATCACCGAGTGGCTGGAGCGCAAGGGCATCGGCCGCGGCACTGTGAACTTCCGGCTGCGCGACTGGCTGTTCAGCCGCCAGCGCTACTGGGGTGAGCCCTTCCCCATCGTCTACGACGAGGACGGCGTCGCCCACTCGCTGCCCGAGTCGATGCTGCCCCTGGAGCTGCCCGAGGTCGAGGACTACTCGCCCCGCACCTTCGACCCGGACGACGCGGACACCTCCCCGGAGACCCCGCTGTCCCGCAACGCGGACTGGGTGAACGTCACCCTGGACCTGGGCGACGGCCGCGGCCCCCAGAAGTACCGCCGCGAGACCAACACCATGCCCAACTGGGCCGGTTCCTGCTGGTACGAGCTGCGCTACCTGGACCCGCACAACGACCAGAAGCTGGTCGACCCGGCCATCGAGCAGTACTGGATGGGCCCCCGCGAGGGCCAGCCCCACGGCGGCGTCGACCTGTACGTCGGCGGCGCCGAGCACGCCGTGCTGCACCTGCTGTACGCCCGCTTCTGGTCCAAGGTCCTGTTCGACCTGGGGCACGTCTCCTCGGTCGAGCCGTTCCACAAGCTGTTCAACCAGGGCATGATCCAGGCCTTCGTGTACCGCGACAGCCGGGGCATCGCCGTACCGGCCGCCGAGGTGGAGGAGCGCGACGGCGCCTGGTTCTACGAGGGCGAGAAGGTCTCCCGGCTGCTGGGCAAGATGGGCAAGTCCCTGAAGAACGCGGTCACTCCGGACGAGATCTGCGCCGAGTACGGGGCGGACACACTGCGCCTGTACGAGATGGCGATGGGCCCCCTGGACGTGTCGCGGCCGTGGGACACGCGCGCGGTGGTGGGCCAGTACCGGCTGCTGCAGCGGCTGTGGCGCAACGTCGTCGACGAGGACAGCGGCGAGGTCACCGTCGTCGACACCGAGGCCGACGAGGTGGCACTGCGTGCCCTGCACAAGGCGATCGACGGCGTCCGCCAGGACCTGGAGGGCCTGCGCTTCAACACCGCCATCGCCAAGGTCACCGAGCTGAACAACCACCTGACCAAGGTGGGCGGTCCGGTCGCGCGCCCGGTCGCCGAGGCCCTGGTGCTGCTGGTCGCGCCGCTGGCCCCGCACATCGCCGAGGAGCTGTGGCGCAGGCTGGGACACACCGACTCGGTCGTCCACCAGGACTTCCCGGTCGCCGACCCCGCGTACGTCGTGGACGAGAGCGTGACCTGCGTCGTGCAGATCAAGGGCAAGGTCAAGGCGCGTCTGGAGGTCTCGCCGTCGATCTCCGACGACGAGCTGGAGAAGGTCGCGCTGGGTGACGACAAGGTCGTGGAGGCGCTGGCCGGCGCGGGCATCCGCAAGGTGATCGTCCGGGCGCCGAAGCTGGTCAACATCGTCACGGCGTAGCCGCCGCGGTAGCCGCGGGGGCAGGCACGGACGGTCCTTCGGGCAGCTCGGGGTAGTCCCCTACGGGCAGGTTCGGGGTTCTTTTGGAACTCCGGGCCTGCCCTTTGCGTTTACCGTTGAAGAGCGGCTGGCGAAGCCGCGACCGGTAGGAGGAGGAGCGTCGTGGAAGCCGCTGTCGCAGTTGTCGCCCTGCTCTTCCTGCTGTTCGTCGTGCTGGGGGTGTACGCCACGGTGAAGGTGGTCGGCGCGGCCAAGAGAGGCGTGGACCGCACGATCACGCAGGCCCGACGCACGGTCGAGGACACCACGCTGCGCGCCAAGTCCTACGCCCAGCTCGGCCCGGCCGGCGAACTGGCCCAGCTCAGGCTCAAGCTGCGTACGTCGATGCGGTCCACGCAGGACGCGCTGCACGCGGGCGTGGCCGAGGACGAGTCCCTCAAGGAGTCCCTCGGCCTCTTCGAGCGGCTCAGCGCGCACGGCCACGAGCTGGACGCCGAACTCAAGCGTCTGGAGTCCGAGCCCGACCGGGCCACGCTCGCCGGGCGACTGCCCGACCTGCGCGAACGCACCGACCAGATCACCCAGGCCGCCGACTCGCTGCGCTGGGCGGCCCGGGACCGGGCGTCCCGGTTCGCGAACGACGACCTGGACTCCCTGAGGACGCAGATAGACGTCGAGGCGGGCGCCCTGCGGCACTGGACGACGGCCGCGGAACCCGCGCCGACTCCTACCGCGACTCCCGCGCCCGCGCCGCCGCCGTGGCCCGAGGCCCCGGCCGCCGAAGGCGCCGCGGCTCAGCAGACCTGGCCGGACAGCCCGGACGCACGCCGGGCAGCCGAGCCGACCCGGCCCGCGATCACCCCGCCGGTCCAGCAGCCCGTCTATCCCTGGCAGAAGAAACCCCGTCCGGAGAGCACGACTTGATCCGCCGGGCGGACTCCGGTCCTGCCTCCTGTCTCGCCTCCGGCCTCGTCGCAGGTGAAAGGGGCGGGCTGCCGTCCATGGGCTACGGCAGGTAACCTCCAGCTCATGTCCCGCCATGTCGCGATCGTCACCGATTCAACGGCCTACCTGCCGCCGCGGACGATGGAGCGCCACGGCATCATCGCGGTGCCGCTGACCGTTGTCCTCGGCGACCGGGCCTTCGAAGAGGGCACCGAGATCTCGGCCCGTTCCCTGGCCCAGGCGCTCCAGAAGCGCCGGTCCGTCACCACCTCGCGGCCCAGCCCCCAGCTCTTCGCGGAGACCTACCGCAAGGTCGCCGAGTCCGGCGCCACCGGCATCGTCTCGCTGCACCTCTCCGCCGAGTTCTCGGGCACGTACGACGCCGCGGTGCTGGCGGCCCGGGAGGCGCCGGTGCCCGTGCGGGTGGTGGACACCGGCATGGTCGCGATGGCCCTCGGTTTCTGCGCGCTGGCCGCGGCCGAGGTGGCGGAGGCGGGCGGCACGGTGGACGAGGCCGTCACGGCCGCGGAGAAACGAGCCGCGGGCACGTCCGCGTTCTTCTACGTCGACACCCTCGACTATCTGCGCCGCGGCGGCCGGATAGGGGCCGCGCAGGCCCTCCTCGGGTCCGCCCTCGCCGTGAAGCCGCTGCTGCAACTGGACGGCGGACGCATCGAGCTGATGGAGAAGGTGCGCACGGCGTCCAAGGCCATCGCCCGGCTGGAGGAGATCGTCGCCGACCGGGCGGGTGGCGCGCAGGTCGACATCGCCGTTCACCATCTGGCCGCCCCCGACCGGGCGGCGGCGCTCGCGGACCGGTTGCGGGTACGAGTGCCGGGTCTGGCCGAGCTGCATGTGAGCGAGGTGGGGGCGGTGATCGGGGCGCATACGGGGCCTGGGTTGTTGGGGGCGGTTGTTTCGCCTCGGTGAGGGGTCCTGCGGGGCTTTGGGGGGCTTCGGTGGGGCTTCGCGGGTTGGGGGCGGGTTGGGGATCGTGTAGCTCCGGGCCGGGTGCGGCACTCGTGTGGGTGACGGAGTTATCCACAACCGGGCGGTAATCCACCGGAATTGAGCAAGATCATCGCGGGTGGGGTGGGTTGCTCCATCCTCGGCGCATGGCACTTCGATCACGTTCACGCGCAACCACTCCGACCAGCGGCCCGGGCCGCGGGCCGATGTCCGACGGCCGCGTCCGGCACGGTCATCGTCGTCCCCGTGGCCGGGCCCGACAGCATCAGGCGTCGGCCGACGAGATCCGCCGACGGGCGGAGGTGCTCTTCGGGGAACGGGTTCTGGAACGGCGGGAGTTGGGGAACGGGCCGCCGGGGGGTGAGCGGGATGCCGGGGCGGTGGGCAGCGGGGGAGAGGAACTGTTCGTCGGGCCGGTGGCAGGGCGTGGGGGCTCCGGTGCGGGCGCGGGCGTGGACGTCGGCAGGGGTGCCGCGGGTGTGGGTGCCGGTGTTGATGTCGGCGGTGGCGGTGGCGGTGGCGGTGGCGATGTCGGTGTCGGTGCCGTGGGTGGTCGGGCTGCTGGGGATTGGCAGGAGCGGGCCGGGCTTGCGGTGCGGGAGCGGATGCCTGTGTGGTTGCAGGCGCGGTGCGGTCTGGAGCGGCGGAGCGTCGTGGCGCTCACGGTGGTGCTGGTCGCCGCCGCGGTGCTTGCCGGACAGCACTTCTGGACGGGGCGTGCCCAGCCCGTTCCGGCGCCGGAGGTGGTTCGGGCGGCGGCTCCGTTCGAGGCGGCGCGGGCGGACGCGGCGGCCCGTCCCCGGGGTGTCGTGGGTGGAGTGGCCGGGGCGCAGATCGTGGTGGACGTCAGCGGCAAGGTGCGTGAGCCGGGGGTTCATCGGCTGCCGGCCGGGTCCAGGGTCGCCGATGCCTTGCGGGCTGCCGGTGGGGTGCGTCCCGGCACGAAGACGGAGGGGCTCAACCGGGCGCGGTGCCTTGTGGACGGCGAACAGGTGCTGGTCGGCGGAGCCGTGCCCGTACCGGGGGTGGTTGTGGGGGGTGCGGTCAGTTCGGGTGGGGTGGCAGCGGGCGGAACCGTGGGCGGGGCGGGGGCCGGACCGGCGGCGCCTGTTTCGTTGAACACAGCCACCGTGGATCAGCTCGACACCTTGCCGGGGGTCGGCCCTGTGCTTGCCCAGCACATCATCGACTACCGCACCCAGCACGGCGGATACCGGTCCGTGGACGAACTGCGTGAGGTGAACGGCATCGGCGAGCGGCGCTTCGCCGACCTGCGAAATCTCGTACAGCCATGAGCCGGGTTCCTGATGTCCATGACGGTCCGTTTGGGCGGTCGGTGGACGACGAGGTGGACGACGAGGTGGACGGCGAACCTCGCACGCCCGACGGTCGGGAGTCCCGCGCCCGCCGGTCCGTGCACGTTGCCTCGGGGAAACGGCTGGGGGCCGCCAATCCCCGGCAGGAAGGGCCGACGGATCTGCGGTTGGTGCCGCCCGCGCTGGCGGCCTGGGGGACGGCCGCACTGACGTTGGGTGTCTCGCCGGGCTGGGTGACCGGTGTCGCGGTCGTCTGTTCGGTCGTGGCCGGAGTGCTTCTGCTGGTACGTCGGACCTCGGGGAGATCCGGTCTCTCGGCGCAGGGACAGCCTCGGTGCAGCAGCTGGTCGCGGGTTTCCGTGGCCGCCGTACTGCTCTGTGTCGCCGCGGCCGCCGTCTCCGCCGGGTTGCACGGGGCCGATCTGCGACGGGGGCCGGTGCCGGGGCTGGCGCGGCAATATGCCGGCGTGACCGCCGAGTTGGAGGTCACCTCCGATCCACGTCTCACCCGGCCCCGGATCCAGGGCGCTCATGCCGCGCCGAGTGCTGTACTGCTCGACGCCGATGTCCGGCGCGTGGAGGAAGCGGGCGGGGGCGCGGTGGCGACGCGGACGCCTGTGCTTGTGATCGTCGACGTGGGCGTGAAGCCGAGGAAGGCGGGGCCGTTCCGGCGGGCGGAGGCGGAGGCGGAGGCGGCGGCGGGCGGTTCGGAGCGGTCGCCTTGGCTGGGGCTGCTGCCGTCCACGCGGCTGCGGGTGACCGGACGGCTTGTGCCCGCGTTGACGGGCGGTGACCGGGTCGCGGCCGTGCTGCGGGTACGGGACCGGGCGGCGCCGGAGGTGGTGGGGGAACCGTCGGCGGCGCAGCGGTTCGCGGGGCGGCTGCGCGCGGGGTTGCGGGACGCCACCGATGGGCTGCCGGCGGATGCGCGGGCGTTGCTGCCCGGGCTGGTCGTCGGGGACACCTCACGTGTCACACCTGAGCTGGACGAGGCGTTCAAGGAGACCGACCTCACGCATCTGATGGCGGTCAGCGGGGCGAACTTCACGATCCTCCTCGCCCTGCTCATCGGCCCGCCCGCCCTTGCCCAGCAGGTCGAGCGGCGGGGCCTCGCACCCCGTCTGGGCATGTCCCTCCGGGCGACCGCACTGCTCGGCGGCGCCCTCACCCTGGGATTCGTCGTCGTGTGCAGACCAGACCCGAGTGTGCTGCGGGCGGCGGCCTGCGGTTCCGTCGCGCTGCTCGCCCTAGCGACCGGGCGCCGTCGGTCACTGATCCCGGCGCTGGCGACAGCGGTACTGCTGCTGGTGCTGTACGACCCCTGGCTGGCCCGGAGTTACGGCTTCCTGCTCTCCGTCCTCGCCACCGGCGCCCTGCTCACCCTCGCGCCCCGCTGGAGCCCGGCGTTGCGCAGGCGCGGGGTGCCGCCACGGCTGGCCGAGGCGCTGGCCGCCGCCGGTGCCGCGCAGGCCGTGTGCGCGCCGGTCGTGGCTGTGCTGTCGGCGCGGGTGAGCCTGGTGGCCGTGCCGTGCAACCTGCTCGCGGAGTTCGCCGTCGCCCCGGCCACGGTGCTGGGCTTCGCGGCGCTGGCCACGGCGCCGGTGGCGATGCCGGTGGCCAAGGCGTTTGCCTGGGGTGCGAGTTGGCCCGCCGGGTGGATCGTCGACATCGCCCGCACGGGGGCGGCGCTGCCCGGCGCGGGAGTGGACTGGCCGGGCAGTTGGACCGGCGCGCTGCTGCTCGGGCTGTGCATGGTGCTTGTCGTGTTCGTCGGCGCGCGGCTGCTGAAGCATCCCTGGTGGTGCGCGGCCTGCGGGGTGCTGTTGCTCCTGGTGGTGGCGCGGCCGGCGCCGTTGACCAGGGCGATCACGGGGTGGCCGCCGCCGGGGTGGCGGTTCGCGATGTGCGACGTGGGGCAGGGCGACGCGACCGTGCTCGCGGCGGGGGAAGGCACCGGTGTGGTCGTGGATGCCGGGCCCGACCCGGCACTGGTCGACCACTGTCTGCGCGAACTCGGCATCACCAAGGTGCCCTTGGTGATCCTCACGCACTTCCACGCGGACCATGTCGCCGGGCTGCCCGGCGTACTGCGCGGGCGTTCGGTGGGCGCGATCCAGACGACAGGGCTCGAAGAGCCAGAGGACCAGGCCGAGTTCGTGCACCGGGAGGCGGCCGTCCGGCGTATCCCGGTGACGCGTGCCGTGGCCGGTGAGCGGCGGCGGACGGGCACCCTCGACTGGGAGGTGCTGTGGCCGGCACCGGCGCCGGCACCCGAGCCTGAGGGCGCCAACGACGCCAGTGTCACGCTGCTCGTACGGTCGGCGGGGCTGCGCCTGCTGCTCCTCGGGGACCTGGAACCGCCGGCCCAGCGGGCGTTGCTGAGGACTCCGGGCGCGGCGGGGCTCCGGGGGGTGGATGTCCTGAAAGTCGCCCACCACGGGTCGGCCTATCAGGACCCGGACCTCATACGGGCGGCGGCCCCGAGGCTGGCGCTCATCTCCTGCGGCGCGGACAACACGTACGGGCATCCCGCGCCCAGCACGGTGGCGGCGCTCAGAGACGGGGGAGCCGTGGTGCTGCGTACGGACGAGGACGGGGCGCTGGCGGTCGTCGGGGCGGGCCGGGAGTTGGGGGTGGCGCGAGACTGAGGCCATGAACTCCGCAC
Organism: Streptomyces sp. NPDC002156; assembly: GCF_053593675.1. Lineage (NCBI taxonomy): Bacteria > Bacillati > Actinomycetota > Actinomycetes > Kitasatosporales > Streptomycetaceae > Streptomyces > Streptomyces sp. NPDC002156. The sequence continues at coordinate 12,280 of NZ_JBSFDA010000137.1, forward strand.
AGGCTGATGCCTACCTCCGTCGGCTCGGCGCCGAGCGCCCGGCACGGCCCACCCTCGACGTGCTCCGCGAGCTGCAGCTGCGGCACCTCATGGCGGTGCCCTTCGAGAACCTGTCGATCCATCTCGGCGAGCCGATCGTGCTGGAGGAGGACCGGCTGCTGGAGAAAGTGGTGGGCGCCCGTCGGGGCGGGTTCTGCTACGAACTCAACGGTGTCTTCGGGGCGTTGCTCACGGCGTTGGGCTTCGACGTCACGTTGCTCGCGGCGCGGGTGTACGGGGACGAGGGGCGGCTGGGGATTCCGTACGACCATCTCGTGCTGCGGGTGCGGACTGCGGATGGCGGTGACTGGTTGGTTGATGTGGGGTTCGGGGCGCACAGTCACTATCCGCTGGCGATGGGGGAGCGGGGAGAGCAGGAGGATCCGGGGGGTGTGTTCCGGATTGTCGGGGCGGGGGCGGGGGCGGGGGCGGAGGGGGAGGGGGACCCCGGGGATCTGGACGTGGTTCGGGACGGTGGACGGCAGTACCGGGTGGAGTTGCGGCCCCGGGTGCTCCGGGATTTCGTGGCCGGGGCCTGGTGGCACAGCACCTCGCCGGAGTCGCACTTCACGCGGTCGCTGGTCTGTTCGCGGGTCACGGAGGACGGAGGGAGGGTCACGCTCAGTGGGCGCGGTCTCACGGTGACGACGCCGGGTGGGGAGAAGGAGGTGCGGGAGTTGGGGGCCGACAGCGAGGTGCTTGCCGTGTACCGGGAGTGGTTCGGGGTCGAGTTGTCTGTTGTGCCGAGCGTTCGAGGGGCTGGTGGGGGTGACTGAGGTGGGGGCGGGGTAGCGGAAAATGTCTTCGTGAGCGATGTGAGACATGTGCTGGTGCTGCCCGACCGTGATGCCGCCGAGGACGTGGTCGAGGCGCTGCGTGACCGGTTCGGCCTTGCTGAGGAGCCGCAGCTCGTACGGGATGCGCTGGCCGGTGAGGACGATGCCGAGGACGCTCAGTGGCTCGTGGTGCTGCGGGACGAGGCGGGGCGGCTGGATCCGGCGGAGCTGGACGAGTTCGTGGGGGAGTGGGAGGGGTGGCGTGAGGAGCCGTAGTCGGTAGTCGTGGCTGAGGGCGGGCCGCGTTGTCAGTGGCTCGTGGGATGCTTTCGGGGATGGCCAAGAAGACCGCACATGACGACCCTCTCGCCCCTGTCACGCTTGCCGTGGGCCAGGAGGACCTCCTGCTCGACCGTGCCGTGCAGGAGGTGGTGGCCGCCGCTCGGGCCGCCGACGCCGACACGGACGTACGAGACCTGACCTCGGACCAGTTGCAGCCGGGCACGTTGGCCGAGCTGACCAGTCCGTCGCTGTTCGCTGAGCGCAAGGTCGTGGTCGTACGCAACGCGCAGGATCTTTCGGCCGACACGGTCAAGGACGTGAAGGCGTACTTCGGGGCGCCGGCGGAGGAGATCACCCTGGTGCTGCTGCACGCCGGGGGAGTCAAGGGCAAGGCGCTGCTCGACGCGGCCCGTAAGGCGGGGGCGCGGGAGGTGGCGTGCCCCAAGATGACGAAGCCGGCGGATCGGCTGGCGTTCGTGCGGTCGGAGTTCCGGGCGACCGGGAGATCGGCCACGCCCGAGGCGTGCCAGGCGCTCGTCGACTCGATCGGGAGTGATCTGCGGGAGCTGGCGTCCGCGGTGAGTCAGCTTGTCGCGGATGTCGAGGGCACGATCGACGGGGCGGTGGTCGGGCGGTACTACACGGGGCGGGCGGAGGCGTCGAGCTTCGAGGTCGCCGACCGGGCGGTCGAGGGGCGGGCGGCGGAGGCGCTGGAGGCGTTGCGGTGGTCGTTGTCCACCGGGGTGGCGCCGGTGATGATCACCAGTGCGTTGGCGCAGGGGGTGCGGGCGATCGGGAAGCTGTCGTCCGCTCGGGGTGGGCGGCCGGCGGATCTTGCTCGGGAGTTGGGGATGCCGCCGTGGAAGATCGATCGGGTGCGGCAGCAGATGCGGGGGTGGACTCCGGATGGGGTTGCTGTGGCTTTGCGGGCGGTGGCTGCGGCGGATGCGGGGGTCAAGGGGGGCGGGGATGATCCTGAGTACGCGTTGGAGAAGGCTGTTGTGGTGATTGCTCGGGCTGCTCGGTCTCGGGGTGGCAGGTAGGGGTTTTTCGCCCCCGCCGCCCCTACCCGTCCCATCCTTCTGGGGGCTGCGCCCCCAGACCCCCCTTTCGGCCTGAACGGCCTCGTCCTCAAACGCCGGACGGGCTGGATGGCGGCCCTCCGTCCTCAAACGCCGGACGGGCTGGAATGCCCCCGCTCGTCCGCAAGCTCAGGACCGGCTGAAATACCGAAGGCCCCGACAGATGTCGGGGCCTTCGGATAAAGCGTGTTGCTGTGGTGGCTTCCACGCCCGCGTGGCGAACGCAGTCGTGCGTGGGAGCCGGGGTGCCGGGTGGGAGCGGATGAGAGGGCCCGCTCTGGTCCCTCCGGCGGTTTGGATCAGATCAAAGAACTGGAGGTTCAGCCCTTGAGGGTGGCGACCTTGGAAGCAAGCGCCGACTTCTTGTTGGCGGCCTGGTTCTTGTGGATGACGCCCTTCGAGACGGCCTTGTCGAGCGCACGCGCGGCAGCGCGCTGAGTCTCGGTGGCCTTCTCGACGTCACCCGCGGCAGCGGCCTCGCGGGCCTTGCGGATCGCGGTCTTCAGGGAGGACTTGACGGCCTTGTTGCGCAGCCGGGCCTTCTCGTTGGTCTTGATCCGCTTGATCTGGGACTTGATGTTCGCCACGAATGAGCCTCTACAGATTCAGGCACGGGGCCGCTCGGGTCCCGTACCGATGATTTTCCAGAAGATGTGCCTCGCGCTGAGAGGGCATGAGACACAGCTACCCAGACTACCAGTGGGCCTCCGAGTGGCCCAAACCGGCCCCCGCTCCCCGCCCGTGGGACCATGGAGCCTACGTATCGATCCGACCCGAGACCGCAGACACTGCGGACGCCTCAAGAATCAGGACCCTGCGTGCCCGCGATCCCTAGCCACGTCCCCGCGCCGAGCCGTACCGCCCCGGCTCAGATCCGCAATTTCTGCATCATCGCGCACATCGACCACGGCAAGTCCACGCTCGCCGACCGGATGCTCCAGCTGACCGGTGTCGTCGACCAGCGGCAGATGCGTGCTCAGTACCTCGACCGGATGGACATCGAGCGCGAGCGTGGCATCACGATCAAGTCCCAGGCCGTGCGTCTGCCCTGGGCGCCCTCGGACGACCCGGGCAACACGCACATCCTCAACATGATCGACACCCCGGGGCACGTCGACTTCACCTACGAGGTCTCCCGGTCCCTCGCGGCCTGTGAGGGGACCGTTCTTCTTGTCGACGCCGCTCAGGGCATCGAAGCCCAGACCCTCGCCAATCTGTATCTGGCGATGGAGAACGATCTGAAGATCATTCCGGTGCTCAACAAGATCGATCTGCCGGCCGCCCAGCCGGAGAAGTTCGCCGCGGAGCTCGCCAATCTCATCGGCTGCGACCCCGACGACGTCCTCAAGGTCTCCGCCAAGACCGGGCTGGGTGTCGAGGCGCTGCTCGACAAGGTCGTCGCCGAGGTGCCCGCCCCGATCGGTGTCCAGGACGCTCCCGCGCGCGCCATGATCTTCGACTCGGTGTACGACTCGTACCGCGGTGTCGTGACGTACGTACGTGTCATCGACGGGCAGCTCAACAAGCGTGAGCGCATCCGGATGATGTCCACCAACGCGACCCACGAGCTGTTGGAGATCGGCGTCTCGTCCCCCGAGATGACGCCGGCCGACGGGCTGGGCGTCGGCGAGGTGGGCTACATCATCACCGGCGTGAAGGACGTACGGCAGTCCAAGGTCGGTGACACCATCACCACGCTCAACAAGGGGGCGACCGAGGCGCTCGGTGGGTACAAGGACCCCAAGCCCATGGTCTTCTCGGGCCTGTATCCGCTGGACGGGTCCGACTACCCCGAGCTGCGCGACGCCCTCGACAAGCTCCAGCTCAACGACGCCGCCCTCGTCTACGAGCCGGAGACATCGGCGGCGCTGGGCTTCGGGTTCCGGGTCGGGTTCCTGGGGCTTCTTCACCTTGATGTCATTCGTGAGCGGCTGGAGCGTGAGTTCGGGCTCGATCTCATCGCCACCGCGCCCAACGTGGTCTACCGGGTGGTGATGGAGGACCGCACCGAGCACACGGTCACCAACCCGAGCGAGTTCCCCGAGGGAAAGATCGACGACGTCTACGAGCCGGTCGTACGCGCCACGATCCTCGCGCCGTCCGAGTTCATCGGGTCGATCATGGAGCTGTGCCAGACCCGGCGCGGTGTGCTGCTCGGCATGGACTATCTGTCGGAGGACCGGGTCGAGATCCGGTACACCCTGCCGCTCGCGGAGATCGTTTTCGACTTCTTCGATCAGCTGAAGTCAAAGACCCGGGGGTACGCCTCCCTCGACTACGAGCCCACCGGTGAGCAGGCCTCCAGCCTCGTCAAGGTCGACATCCTGCTGCACGGTGACAAGGTCGACGCCTTCTCGGCGGTCACGCACAAGGACGCGGCGTACGCCTACGGGGTGCGGCTCGTCGCCAAGCTGCGCGAGCTGATCCCGCGGCAGGCCTTCGAGGTGCCCATCCAGGCGGCCATCGGCTCGCGGGTCATCGCCCGCGAGACCATCCGCGCCATCCGCAAGGACGTTCTCGCCAAGTGCTACGGCGGTGACATCTCGCGTAAGCGGAAGCTGCTGGAGAAGCAGAAGGAGGGCAAGAAGCGGATGAAGATGGTGGGCTCTGTGGAGGTTCCCCAGGAGGCTTTCATCGCCGTCTTGTCGAGCGACGACAACGCGGGGTCGGGCAAGGGCAAGAAGTAGCCAACGCCGACCCGTGGGAATCGGGAGAATGGGGGCTCGTCGCGTACGAACGCGGCGGGCCCCCTTCGTGTACGTGCCATCGGTCCTGTAGGAAGCGAACAGGCGCTCGCTGGAGAAAGTGACAGGCCGTCGCCCCTTACGCGCTGGCCGGTCGCGCTTTACTCTGATCTCTGCTCGGTAGTTACTCGCGAGTTAAACAAGACCGCAAATGAGCCAGCCGCCGCACTGCCGCGGGCCCCGGAGGATGTCGTGAGCGACACACAGACCTTGATCGAGAACCGTCCGCCGTCCGTGGCGGGTCTTTTCCTGGATCGCGTGGCCGCCACGCCGGAAGCCGAGGCCTACCGTTACCCGGTGCCCCCGGCCTCCGGTGAGGGCCCCGACGACTGGAAGTCGCTGACCTGGGCGCAGGCCGCCGAACGCGTGTACAACATCGCCGCCGGGCTCATCGAACTGGGCGTACAGCCGGAGCAGCGCGTCGCGCTCGCCTCCGCCACCCGCGTCGAGTGGATCCTCGGCGACCTCGGCATCATGTGCGCCGGCGCCGCCACGACCACGGTGTATCCGCAGACCAACACCGACGAGTCGGCCTTCATCCTCGCCGACTCCGCCAGCAAGGTGCTGATCGCCGAGGACGCGACCCAGCTCGCCAAGGCGCAGGAGAAGCGCGCCGAGCTGCCCGAACTCACCCATGTCGTGGTCATCGACCCGGCCGGTGTCGAGACCGGCGACGGGGTGCTCACCCTCGCCGAGCTGGAGCAGCGCGGTGCCGCGTACCTGGAGAAGAACCCGGACCTGATCAAGGAGCGGGTCGGGGCGATCACGAAGGACCAGCTCGCGACCCTCATCTACACCTCCGGCACCACCGGCCGCCCCAAGGGGGTCCGGCTGCCGCACGACAACTGGTCGTACATGGCGAAGGCGATCGCCGCGACCGGGCTGATCAGCGCCGAGGACGTCCAGTACCTGTGGCTGCCGCTCGCGCATGTGTTCGGAAAGGTGCTGACCTCCGGCCAGATCGAGGTCGGGCACGTCACCGCCGTCGACGGCCGCGTCGACAAGATCATCGAGAACCTGCCGGTCGTGCAGCCGACGTACATGGCCGCCGTGCCGCGCATCTTCGAGAAGGTCTACAACGGGGTCGCGGCCAAGGCGCGGGCCGGCGGCGGCGCCAAGTTCAAGATCTTCCAGTGGGCCTCCGGGGTCGCCCGTGAGTACGCCAAGGTCAGCCAGGACAACTTCCGGCGTACCGGCGCCGCCTCCGTGCCCTTCGGTCTCGCCGCGAAGCACAAGGTCGCCGACGCGCTGGTCTTCGCGAAGATCCGCGAGGCTTTTGGTGGCAACCTGCGCGCCTGTGTCTCCGGGTCGGCCGCCCTCGCGCCCGAGATCGGGTTCTTCTTCTCCGGCGCCGGCATCCACATCCTGGAGGGCTACGGGCTCACCGAGTCCTCTGCCGCGTCCTTCGTCAACCCCGGTGAGGCGTACCGGACCGGCACGGTCGGCAAGCCGCTGCCCGGTACGGAGGTGCGGATCGCGGACGACGGCGAGATTCTGCTGCGCGGGCCCGGCATCATGGAGGGCTACCACGGGCTGCCCGAGAAGACCGCCGAGGTGCTGGAGTCCGACGGGTGGTTCCACACCGGTGACATCGGGGAGCTGTCTCCGGACGGGTATCTGCGGATCACCGACCGGAAGAAGGACCTGATCAAAACGTCGGGCGGGAAGTACATCGCGCCGGCCGAGGTCGAGGGGCAGTTCAAGGCGGTCTGCCCGTACGTCTCCAACATCCTCGTCCACGGGGCCGACCGGAACTTCTGCACCGCTCTCATCGCGCTCGACGAGCCGTCCATTCTGGGCTGGGCGAAGGACAACGGGCTTGAGGGGAAGTCGTACGCGGAGGTTGTGGGTTCGGCGGGGACGGTGGCTCTCATCGAGGGGTACGTCACGGAGCTGAATGCGGGGCTTCAGCGGTGGCAGACCATCAAGAAGTTCCGGTTGCTGCCTCGGGATCTTGATGTTGAGCATGGGGAGATCACGCCGAGTCTGAAGTTGAAGCGGCCGGTTGTTGAGCGGGAGTACAAGTATTTGATTGATGAGATGTATGCGGGCTCTCGCGAGGCGTAGCGCGGAAGGGGTGGGGTGGCGGGGACTGACGGCGGGTGCGGGTCCGTTGTGGCTTGTCGCGCCCACGCGGCGGAGCCGCAAATCGATACAGCCCCGCGCCCCTGAGGTCAGAATCCGCGCCCCCTGTTCATCAGTTGGCGTAGGTCTCGGATCCGGGTTAGCAACTCCTCGGTGCTCGGTGGGTTCTCGCTGGACAACTGGGCCTCCAGGTCCGCCAGTTGCGCGCTGATCTCGCTGTCGCCCGCGTGTTCCCTGCTGAGCATGCGTTCCAGTTGCTGGTTTTTTCTGTGGAGGTCCAGGAAGACCGTGACCTTTGCCCGTAGTACCCAGGGGTCGAACGGCTTCGTCAAGTAGTCGGCTGCGCCTGTGGCGTAGCCGCGGAAGGCGTAGCCCGCGTCGGAGTCCGTGCCTGTCAGGAAGATGATGGGGACGTCTTTCGTCTGGTCCAGGCGTTTGATGTTGGCGGCTGTTTCGAAGCCGTCCATGCCCGGCATCCGGATGTCCAGGAGGACGACCGCGAAGCGGCGGCGGAGGAGGGCCTTCATCGCCTCCTCGCCCGAACGGGCGCGCACCAGCGGTTCGTTGAGGGAGGCCAGGACCGCCTCCAGGGCGATCAGGTTGTCCTCCATGTCGTCGACCAGGAGGATGCCGGCGCGGTCGTCTGTCGTTTCCTCAGGGCTCATGGGGACCGTGCCTCACTCGGTCGCCGTCTTGTCCAGCGCTTCGCCGTTGGGGCGCTCGGGGTCCAGGAGCGCGCAGACCACGGTCAGCAACTGGTCGACATCGACGGGCTTGGGTACGTAGTCGTTGGCGCCGCGGGCGATCGACTTCTCGCGGTCGCCGGGCATCGCCTTGGCGGTGAGGGCGACGATGGGCAGGTCCGCCCAGCGCGGGGTGCGGCGGACTGCGGAGATCGTCTCGTAGCCGTCCATCTCCGGCATCATGATGTCCATCAGTACGAGTTCGACGTCCGGGTTGCGCTCCAGCGTCTCGATGCCTTCGCGGCCGTTCTCCGCGTACAGCACCGGCATCCCGACCCGCCCCAGCACATGGGTGAGCGCGAAGACGTTGCGGATGTCGTCGTCGACGATCAACACCCGCCGCCCGGGCAGGACTTGGCCCGCCCGGCCCGCCTTCCACGCCTCCAGCTTGGTCGGCGCCGGCCAGGAGTCGTCCGTGTCGTGAGCCGTGTAGGGCTCGGTGGACAGCTGCTCGGGCAGCGCCAGTTGGTGGTCCTTCGGCGTGTTTCCGCTCGGCGTGTGGCCGGGGCTCACGACAGGCACGTACAGGGTGAAGGTCGAGCCCTTGGTCGGCACGCTCTCGGCGATGATCCTGCCGCCCAGCAGGCCCGCGATCTCCCGGCTGATGGACAGACCGAGGCCCGTGCCGCCGTACTTGCGGTTCGTCGTGCCGTCGGCCTGCTGGAACGCCTCGAAGATCACCGGGAGTTTCTCGGCGGCGATGCCGATGCCCGTGTCGGAGACGGCGAAGGAGATCACGTCGTCGCTGTTCTCGCGGGTGTACAGGTGATCGGGGTCGGTGATCCGGCTGACCCGGAGTTCCACCCGGCCGGTCGCCGTGAACTTGATCGCGTTGGAGAGGAGGTTGCGCAGGATCTGCTGCAACCGCTGCTCGTCCGAGTACATCTCGCGCGGTACGTCCTCACCGACCGCCACCTCGAACGCGAGCCCCCGGTCGAGGGTGAGCGGGCGGAAGGTCGCGTGGACGTAGTCCAGGAGCTTGATCAGCGGCAGCTTCTTCGGGCGTACGTCCATCCGGCCGGCCTCGATCTTCGACAGGTCGAGGATGTCGTTGATGAGCTGGAGGAGGTCCGAGCCCGAGCGGTGGATCGTCGTCGCGAACTGGACCTCCTGGTCGGTGAGATGGCCGTCCGGGTTGTCCGAGAGCAGGCGGGCCAGGATGAGGAGCGAGTTGAGGGGGGTGCGGAGTTCGTGCGACATGTTCGCCAGGAATTCTGATTTGTACTGGGACGATGTCGCCAACAAGGCCGCCTTCTCCTCCAGTTCGGCGTTCGAGCGCTGCAACTCCGCCTGCTGCTTCTGGAGTTCGTCCGAGCGTTCCTGGAGCTGCATGGCGAGGCGCTGGGACTCGCCGAGCAGGGACTCCGTACGGGAGTTGGCGATGATCGTGTTGATCGCGACGCCGATCGTGTTCACGAACTGGTCGAAGAACGCCAGGTGGACGTCGGAGAAGCGGGAGAACGAGGCGAGTTCGATCACGCCGAGCAGCTTGTCCTCGAAGAGGATGGGGATGATGACGACGCTGGCCGGGGCTGCCTCGCCCAACCCGCTGTTGATCTTGATGTAGTCCGGCGGGGCCTCCTCCACCAGGATCCGCTTCTTCTCGCGCGCCGCCTGGCGGACGAGGCCGTGCACCGGCATCCCGCCCGTGTCGACCGTCGCGCCCTGCGCCGAGCCGTACCCGGCGATGAACGCCAGGCCCTTGGCCGGGATCGGCGCGCTCAGGCTGGCGCTGTCCTCGTCCGGGTCGGCCAGGAAGAACGCCCCGTACTGCGCGTTCACCAGCGGGGTCAGCTCGCGCAGGATCAGGTCGGCGACCTCCATCAGGTCCCGGTGGCCCTGCATCAGGGCGGCCAGGCGGGCCAGGTTCGACTCCAGCCAGTCCTTCGCGCGGGTCGTCTCGCGGAGGTTGGCCACCATCAGGTTGATGTTGTCCTTCAGCTCGGCGACCTCGCCGCGCGTCTCCACCGAGATGGAACGGGACATGTCCCCCTGGGCCACCGCCGAGGCGACCTCGGCGATCGCGCGGACCTGGGTGGTGAGGTTGAGCGCCAGCTCGTTCACGTTCGTCGTCAGGCGCTTCCAGGTGCCGTACACGCCCTCGACCCTTGCCTGGCCGCCGAGTTGGCCGTCGATGCCCACCTCGCGGGCCACCCGCGTGACCTCGGAGGAGAAGGAGGACAGCGTGTCCACCATCGTGTTGATCGTCGTCTTCAGTTCGAGGATCTCGCCCCGCGCGTCCACGTCGATCTTCTTCGAGAGGTCGCCCTGCGCCACCGCCGTCGCGACCTGGGCGATGTTCCTGACCTGTGAAGTCAGGTTGTCCGCCATGTAGTTGACGTTGTCGGTCAGGTCCCGCCAGACCCCGGACACGCCCAACACCTGGGCCCGGCCGCCCAGTCGGCCGTCGGTGCCGACCTCGCGGGCGACCCGCGTCACCTCGTCGGCGAAGGCGCGCAACTGCTCCACCATCGTGTTGACGGTGTCCTTCAGTTCGAGGATCTCGCCTCGGGCGTCGACCGTGATCTTCTTCGACAGGTCGCCGTTCGCGACGGCTGTCGTCACCTGGGCGATGTTCCGCACCTGCGAAGTCAGGTTCAGGGCCATGAAGTTGACGTTGTCGGTGAGGTCTTTCCAGACGCCCGATACGCCTCTCACCTGCGCCTGGCCGCCGAGGTTGCCCTCTGTACCGACCTCGCGGGCCACGCGTGTGACCTCGTCGGCGAAGGCGGAGAGCTGGTCGACCATCGTGTTGATCGTCGACTTGAGTTCGAGGATCTCGCCCTTCGCCTCCACCGTGATCTTCTTGCCGAGGTCGCCCTGGGCCACGGCCGTGGAGACGAGCGCGATGTTGCGGACCTGTGAAGTCAGGTTGTCCGCCATGAAGTTGACGTTGTCGGTGAGGTCCTTCCAGACGCCTGACACGCCTCTCACCTGGGCCCGGCCACCGAGGTTGCCCTCCGTGCCGACCTCGCGGGCCACGCGGGTGACCTCGTCGGCGAAGGCGGAGAGCTGGTCGACCATGGTGTTGATGGTCGACTTGAGTTCCAGGATCTCGCCCTGTGCGTCGACCGTGATCTTCTGGCTCAGGTCGCCGTTCGCCACGGCCGTCGTCACCTGGGCGATGTTCCGTACCTGCGAAGTCAGGTTCGAGGCCATGAAGTTGACGTTGTCCGTCAGGTCCTTCCAGACGCCCGACACGCCCCTGACCTGTGCCCGGCCGCCCAACTGGCCTTCTGTGCCCACCTCGCGGGCGACCCGCGTCACCTCGTCGGCGAACGCGGAGAGTTGGTCGACCATCGTGTTGACGGTCAGCTTCAGTTCGAGGAGTTCGCCGGTCGCCTCGACCGTCACCGTGCGGGTCAGGTCGCCGCGGGCCACCGCCGTGGTCACCAGGGCGATGTCACGGACCTGGGCCGTCAGCCGGGACGCCATCGTGTTGACCGCCTCGGTCACATCACGCCAACTGCCCGACAGACCCTGCACCTTGGCGCGCCCGCCGAGCCGCCCCTCCGTACCGACCTCGCGCGCGACCCGGGTCACCTCACCGGTGAACAGCGACAACTGGTCGACCATCTTGTTGACGGCTCTGCCGAGTCGGCGCAGATCGCCGCGCAACTGCCGGTTCCCGTCGTGCAGATCGACCCGCTGGGTCAGATCGCCGCCGGCCACCGCGTCCAGGACACGCGTCGCGTTCGCCGCGGGAGCCACGAGGGCGTCCAGCAGGCCGTTCACGTCGTTGACGCGGGACGTCCAGTGGCCCTGGCCGGGGCTCGCGGAGAGCCGCTCGTCGAGCCGGCCGTGCCGGATCAGGTCCCGACGTACGCGCTGCACTTCGGAGTTGAAGTGCAGATTGCGGTCCATGATCTGGTTGAACGCGGAGCTGAGTTCCGCCACCAGACCGTGGCCGGTTTCCGGCACCTTCGCGAAGTTCCCGTCACGGGCCGCCGTCATCGCGGCGAGCAGCGGACGCAGATCGGATGCCCGAATCTGATCGGATGCCGGAATCTGTCCGTCTTCGAGCACTTGCGTAGCACTGTTCTCACTCATGGCGGCCCACTTCGGTAACTCGGCGCTTATGGGCGGGGCCAGTCTGTCACTCTGTCCGCGTCCACTGAGGTGCATTCGTCCGAACTGCTCGGGAGCTGTAGATGGGGGCCATTCCGACGCAACGGGAGACCGTGTCCCGTGCGCCGTCCCGTGCGTCCGGCGCGCCCGCGCGCCGGGGTGCGGACCGGCGCACGGTCACCCACGCCACGCTCGGCGGCGGCCCCCTCGCGCCCGGCGCCGCCCGTGGCCTCGTACGCGCCGCCCTCGCCGAATGGGCCCGCCTCGGCCTGCACGGTGCCGAAGCGCTGCCCGAGCGGCTCGTCGACGACGCGATGGTGGTCGTCAGCGAACTCGTCACCAACGCCGTCGTCCACGCGGGGACGGATGTGGAGCTGGCGTGCCGTCTGGAGGCACCGGAGGCGGAGGAAGAGGCGGAGGAGGGGGTGGGCGTCGCGCTCGTCGTCGAGGTGTCCGATCACCATCCCTCCCGCGCGCCCCGGGACGGCGGTGCGGAACTCCCGTACGACATACCGGAGTACGGGCGTGGCCTCCGCCTCGTCTCCGTACTCTCCGAGGCCTGGGGCGTCACCTACCGCACCGGCACCAAGACCGTCTGGGCGCGGCTCCCCGCCGAGGGCGTCACGCTCGACGACGACATCGAGGCGTACGCCGGCACACACGCCCTCGGGCACGGGTTACGGGTCGCCGAGATCCTCGCCCCCGAGCCGCAGCGCGGCGCCCGCGACCAGGAGTGGCTGAACCACGGCGCCCTCTCCTTCCTCGCCGAGGCCTCCGACCTGCTCGCCGGACAGCTCGACGAGGATCTCGTCGCCGCCCTCACCGGACAGCTCCTCGTGCCGCGCCTCGCCGACTGGTGCGCGGTGTGGCTGGAGGACGAGTCGATGGGGCGCGGGAGCGGGAGCGGGAGTGGTGGCTGGGGCGACGGGAGCGGTGGGGGAGGCGGGGGTATCGGGCACGGGCCTCGGCTCGCTCGGGTCTGGCACAGCAGCGAGGACCGTATCGAGGAGCTGCGCCGCGCCCTGGAGACGGATCCGCCGCGTACGCCCGACACCACCAGGACCGGACCGGTCCCCGTGCCCTGGCCCGGCGAGGCGCTCGGCGGGCGCGGGGAGACCGGCGCCGCGCTCGCCTACCGGCTGGTCGCGGGTGGCCGGCCGCTCGGCACGCTGGTCATCGGGCGGGCCGGGATGATCCGCTTCCCCGACGAGGTCACCGGCCTGGTCGAGGATCTCGGCCGCCGGGTCGCGCTCGCCATCGGCGCCGCCCGCCAGTACGCCCGCCAGGCCACCATCAGCCGTATCCTCCAGCGCGGCCTGCTGCCCGGCGCGGTCGCCGAGATCCCCGGTGTGAGCAGTGCTCTCGTCTACGAGCCCTGCGACAAGGGCGGCCCCAGCGGCGACTTCTACGACCTGTTCCCGGCCGGCGACGGCCGCTGGTGCTTCGCCGTCGGCGACGTCCAGGGCAAGGGGCCGGAGGCGGCTGTGGTGATCGGCCTCGCCCGGCCCTGGCTGCGGCTGCTCGCCCGCGAGGGATATCGGGTCGCGGACGTGCTCGACCGGCTCAACCAGCTGCTGCTCGACGATGCGACGGAGACGGCGGACGCGGCGGCCCGGGCGTTGGTCGCGGCGGATGGGCGGTCGGCGGTACCGGCTGCCTCGGGTGTTCCGGGTCCTGTCGCGGTACGGCCCGGTGAGGGGCCGCAGACCCGCTTTCTCTCCCTCCTGTACGGCGAACTCGTCCCCTTCGACGGAGGCGTGCGCTGCACCCTCGCCTCGGCCGGGCATCCACTGCCCCTGGTGCTCCGGGCGAGCGGTGAGGTCCTCACGGTCGCCGAACCGCAGACGCTGCTCGGGGTCGTCGAGGACGAGACGTACACGAGCGAGAGCTTCGAGCTGCGGCCCGGTGACAGTCTGCTGTGCGTCACCGACGGGGTCACCGAGCGGCGCTGCGGGCCCCGCCAGTTCGACGACGGCGACGGGCTGGCGAGTGCCCTCGCGGGCTGCGCCGGGCTGAGTGCGCAGCTGATCGCGGAGCGTATCCGGCGGCTCGTGCACGAGTTCGGGGAGAAGCCGCCCGAGGACGATCTGGCGTTGCTGGTGCTGCAGACCTAGCGGGCCGGGTGGGCCGTGGGTGGGCGTCGGGCGGGTTGTCCCGCCGGTGCTGGACAATGGAGGGCATGCCCTCCGCACTTCCCGACGGTGATCCCGTCCCCGACGACGGCTCCCTGCCCGCCTCCGCGCTCGCCGGGGCCGCGGACCGTCCCCTCGGGTTCTATCTCCACGTCCCGTACTGCGCGACCCGCTGCGGCTACTGCGACTTCAACACCTACACGGCGACCGAGCTGCGCGGCACGGGCGGTGTCCTGGCGTCCCGCGACAACTACGCGGACACCCTGATCGACGAGGTGCGGCTGGCGCGGAAGGTGCTGGGCGACGATCCGCGGCCCGTTCGTACGGTGTTCGTCGGGGGCGGTACGCCCACGCTGCTGGCCGCCGACGATCTCGTACGGATGCTGGGGGCGATCCGGGACGAGTTCGGCCTCGCGGATGACGCCGAGGTGACGACCGAGGCGAATCCGGAGTCCGTGGACGAGCGGTATCTGGCCACTCTGCGTGAGGGGGGTTTCAACCGGATCTCGTTCGGGATGCAGAGCGCGAAGCAGCATGTGCTGAAGGTGCTGGACCGTACGCACACGCCGGGGCGTCCGGAGGCGTGTGTCGCGGAGGCGCGGGCCGTGGGGTTCGAGCACGTGAACCTCGACCTGATCTACGGCACGCCTGGTGAGAGTGACGACGACTGGCGGGCGTCGCTGGACGCGGTGCTGGGGGCTGGGCCGGATCACGTCAGCGCGTACGCCCTGATCGTGGAGGAGGGTACGCAGCTGGCTCGGCGTATTCGGCGGGGTGAGGTGCCGATGACCGACGACGACGTGCACGCGGATCGGTATCTGATCGCCGATGAGGTGCTGGGGGCGGCCGGTTTCGAGTGGTACGAGGTGTCGAACTGGGCTACGTCTGTGGCTGCTCGGTGTCTTCACAACGAGTTGTACTGGCGGGGCGCCGACTGGTGGGGAGCGGGGCCCGGGGCGCATTCGCATGTCGGTGGGGTTCGGTGGTGGAACGTGAAGCATCCGGGGGCGTATGCGGGGGCGTTGGGGGTGGGGCGGTCGCCGGGGGCGGGGCGGGAGGTGCTGTCGGAGGAGGACCGGCGGGTGGAGAGGGTGTTGCTGGAGCTGAGGTTGCGGGAAGGGGTGCCGCTGTCTCTGCTGCGTGAGGAGGGGCTTGCGGCGGCTCGGCGGGCGCTGGGGGAGGGGTTGCTTCGGGCTGGTCCGTATGAGGCTGGGCGGGCTGTGCTTACGTTGCGGGGGCGGTTGCTGGCGGATGCGGTGGTGCGGGATCTGGTGGACTGAGGGTTCTTTTCTCGCCCCCGCCGCCCCTACCCGTCCCATCCCTGGGGGCTGCGCCCCCAGACCCCCCTTTCGGCCTGAACGGCCTCGTCCTCAAACGCCGGACGGGCTGGAGGGTGGTGGCGGCCGGGTGGGTGGGAAAGTCGCGCTGAACGCGCTCGTCCTCGAACGCCGGACGGGCTGACATACCCAGCCCGTCCGGCGTTTGAGT
>NZ_JBSFDA010000138.1:0-27665 GCF_053593675.1 Streptomyces sp. NPDC002156
CTCGTCGACGCGGCCGATCATCGCGAGGTCGTCCGCCATCCAGAACGAGCAGGCGAGGAACGCGCATTCATCGACGCACACCGTCAGGTGTTCGGAGTCGAGCCGATCTGCAGAGTCCTGACCAGCCATGGACTGAAGATCGCGACGAGCACCTACTACGCCGCCAAGAACCGCACCCCCAGCACCCGGTCGGTCCGCGACCACGAGCTGAAGACACAGATCAGCCGCATCCACACGGACAACTTCAGCGTCTACAGGGTCCCAAAAGTCTGGCGCCAGCTGCACCGCGAAGGCATACCAATGGCCCGCTGCACGGTCGCCCGGCTGATGCGCGACCTGAGCCTGGAGAGCGCCCGACCCGGGAAGAAGATCCACACCACCATCCGGGACGACGGCCAGGACAGGGCTGGTGACCTGCCTGGACGCGACTTCACCGCGTCGCGTCCGAACGAGCGGCGGGTGGCGGACTTCACCTATGCCTCCGCCTGGTCCGGGATCGTCTACGTTGCATTCGTCGTCGACATCTCCTCCCGCACGATCGTGGGCTGGTCCACCGCCACCAGCAAACGGGCCAAGCTCATCCTCAACGCCCTCGACATGGCCCTGAGGCGCCGCGACCGCGCCGGAACTCCCGCCGGACCAGGACTCATTCATCATCCGGATGCGGGCAGTCAATACACGCCGTCCGCGTTCACCACGCACCTCCTCGACGCCGACATCGACACCTCGATCGGCACCGTCGGGAGTAATTGTCAATTCCTGTGGATCGGTGGTGCTCTTCAGTCTTCTTCAGGTTCCTGATCTTTGGCGTCGAGGACGCCGCGGAGACGTCGGATCTCGGCGATCAGGCGGGGAATGTCCTGGCGGGCGTTGGCGATGAGGTGGGCGTTCTCGTCCCAGCGTTCGTCCGCGACGTCGACATAGCGTGGCTGCTGGACCAGGGTGGCGGCCACGATCTGCCGGTGGTCGAAGTCTGGCCAGCGTTCGCCGGTCCCGGTGTCGGGGACCGTGCTGATGGCGACGAGGCTCATGGCGAAGTCGTCGTCGAGTTGGCGCACGTGCCAGGGCCCTGGGGTGGCGGCACCGGCAAGATCCTCGATCTCGGAGAGTTCCTCGTCGGTCAGCGGATTGGGCGTGTCCATCAGGCTGCCTGCTCCTCACGCTCAACCAGCTGACCGCGTTCGAAGCGGGCGCCGGCGCGGACAAGAGCGACGAGGTGGGGCGCGTTCACCGCCCGCCAGCGGGCCTGGGCCGACTCGATGAGTTTGAAGACCATGGCCAGTCCCGCCGCGCGGGAGCCGGCACCCTTGGTGACCTTGGTTCGAAGCCGCACGGTGGCGAAGGTCGACTCGATCGGATTCGTGGTCCGCAGGTGGATCCAGTGCTCGGCGGGGAAGTCGAAGAACGCCAGCAGCTCGTCCTCGTCGTCCGTGATCCGCTTGACGACCTTGGGGTATTTCGCCTGGTAGGCCCGTTCGAAGTCGCGGACGGCCCTGGCCGCGTGGTCCTTGTCCTCGGCGTTGCAGATCTCCTGGATCGCGCGTTTTGCCGCGGGCTGGGCCGACTTGGGCAGCGCGTCCAGGACATTGGCGGTTTTATGAACCCAGCATCGCTGATGGCGTGTGTCGGGGAAGACCTCGTTCAGCGCGTTCCAGAAGCCGAGCGCGCCGTCGCCGACGGCCAGCACCGGGGCCCGCATGCCCCGGCGGGCGCAGTCCCGCAGCAGTCCTGCCCATGCCTCGGACGACTCGCGGTAGCCGTCGGTCATCGCGATCAGTTCCTTCGTGCCGTCCGTGCGCACCCCCATGAGCACCAGGACGGCGGCCCTCGCCTCCTCGTGGACCCAACTCCAACGCGTTCTGTGTCCACCTGGGAAAACACCGTTCCGAGGACCCAGGGACCCAAGTTCCGAGCCGGGCGCCGGGGCCGCCGGGGTCCGACCGCGCGATGACACAGATCAGCTGAACAGTGACACAGATGACCGTGCCCGCCTGGGAAAACAGGGGGTCGATGACACAAACCGGCCGGACTGTTCAGGCAGGGAGGCCGGGCACGACCTGGCCGTTGGTGATCTGGAGGCGGGCGGTCATCGCGTGCCCGCCGCACACGGCGTATCCGCCACTACCGTCGTCAACCCGGACGGTGTGGGTGGCCGGCTCCATGCACTGCACGTTCAGCCGGTCGTATGACCAGGAGCTCAGGCAGGCGAGGTCCGTGCGGCATGGTGGCGGGTCTGTAGCCGAATGAGACGGTCCCTCGCGCAGCAGATCTGCTTCACAGGCCTCGGACCGAGATCATCTGGTCCACGGCTTTCTGAACCTTCGGCAGGAACGCCGCGATGGTCTCGCTATGGGGGTCCTCGCCGAACTGCTCCAGAGCGGTCGCGCGGGTGAGGACGATGTCGGGCTGGTCGACCAGGCCTGCGGCCCACACGTCCAACTCCGCCTCGGTGCCCCCGTCGTCGCCAGGACCGTAGTTGATGTACAGAACGGGGAGCTCAGCGGAAGAGTCCAAAAGGGTACGGATGTCTGTGACGGTAACCTGCGGTGCTGGCCTGTCGACGGTCGGTTCCATGGTGTGACGCTCCTCCGACTGATAGTTGAGTCAGCCTACGTCCGCTGCGGCGATCAAACCTCAATATCGCCCTCGGTGACCACGGCGGCGTAGTGGCGGGCGGAGAGTCCGTGCTCGATGGGGTCGCCGATCTCTTCGTACAGCAGCGCCAGGACGCCAGTCGCCGTCTCGGTGTCGGACAGGTAGGCCGGCGCGACTTTGAGCATCAGCTCGCCGATCGCGTGCGCGCTGGCGAAGAGGCCGTCGGTGAGCTGGCGCCCTGCGGCGACTACGGGATCCGCCGACGGATCGGCGGGCCGCGGCAGGCCCTCGCGGGCCGCGAGAGTCACCTCGCAAGTGATCGTCCGTGACAGGCTCACGGCTTTCCCGACCGAGCGCTGATAGGACCAGGACTCCGGGCGGTTGTGCCCGCCCCCCTGGTCCCCCGCGAGACCCCATCGAGTGGGGCGGCAGACTGCCGCCCCACTCGCGTGTGCGATGTGGCGTGTTCGTGGCAGCCAGGTGAGTCGCGAGGAGTACGGCCGCAACGTCTACACCTGACCTGCGGCCTCCCAGCCGGTCAAGATCACCTGTCAGAGGACAGGAACCCGGGGGATGACGCTGCTTCCTCATACCTGACAGCCTCACAGAGCGACGCGTCTACCTGGGAAGACGGGGTGTGAGGCTCACAATCGGGCTGGCCCGACTTCGTCGATGTGAAGTGAGCCCGGACCGGTGAAGTGACCGTCCCCTGCCCGCGACACCGGCGGGCAGGGGACCTCCTCGTACCTACGGTTCCGTGAGCACGTTGGTGGACTCCGCGTCCAGGGAGACTCCCGAGGGCCGGTCCGGGTCGGAGGGCCACCAAGGGGCCGTGACCGCTGCGGCGAGCATGGCGCCGACCTGGTCGGAACCCTTCGCAGTGGTGCCGGCCGGCAGGGCGAGCCGGATCCGGACGGTCCGTGACGCACCGGGCTTGAGCGTGAACACCTCGGTCTCGATGTGCGTTCGGCCCATCAGATCGGTCCACCAGCCCCGGCGGTCGATCGACCAGTGCAGCTGCCGCACGGACTCGTCGGCCGACCCTGGGAGCAGGGAGATCGCGACGCGCAGGCCGGAGCGGGTAAGACCGCCCGCCGCGTTGCGCACTCTCACCTCCCACTCCACCGCAGGGCCGCCCGCGGTCGCCCTGAGCAACTGCGGGACCTCGATGGTGAGGTGTGTGGCATCGACGGACAGATCCATCCGCACCGCGGACGCCGCCGCATGGGCAGCCGGAATCCGGCCTTCCTGGTCCGTCTGCGCGGCGATGGTGTTGCGTACGGCGGGAACCTGGTCGTCCACGTAGTCGATCTGCTGGTCGGCGGTGAACAGCCGGAACTCGATCTCCGTGCGTGCCTCGCCGCGGTGGGAGAGCGGCACCACGGCGACGAACTCCCCGTTGTCGTCCTGCTCGTTGCTCCACTGGAGCGCCACATCGTGCCACGACCCGGCTTCGCGGATCTGGAGTCGATCGGGGACGGTACCGATGTAGAGCGTCAGTTGCCGCCGGCCGGCCTGTCCGACGGTGAGGCCCGCGACGGCGACACGGAAGGCGAGCGGCGGGCCACCGGGGACCAGCACGCGACTGTCCGCGCTGAGGCTGACGACCGGGTGAGGCGCGGACCCGCCGGCGGACGGGCTCCTGGCCGGCGCCGGCCCGCCGCATCCGGCGACGGCCGTCATGACGGCAACCAGGACGAGCGCAATGGCGAGGCCGGATGCTCGGGTCACAGGGGATCCCTCCGCGAGGGACCCTACCGGCGGCGGCAACCGATGGGCGAGCCATACGTCGGGCCCGCCCCGCGCGGCCGGTGTCCTGGTGCCGGCCTCGGGGCGCGGCCGTACGAGCTCAGGCCGCGACCGTCGCCAGACGGTGGAACGCCTCGGCGGTGCGGGGATGCGCGATCTCATCCAGGAGGTGCCGCCACCCAGGGTCGGCGACGGTGGGGTGTGCCTGGTCCCAGGCCGTGAACAGCGGGGCGAGGTCGCTCTCGCCGGGGATCAGGGTCAGGTCGTCCATCGTGGTGATCGTCTTGGAGGACTGCGTCGACTTCATGGGATCGTCCTTCCGGGCGGGGCCTGTGAACCTCTGGGATCGGCTGGGTTCAACGATGCCGTCGCCTGCCTTCCGGGACCATGGGTCGCCGGTGTCACGGCAAGGGCCGACGGTTCGGCGGTGATCTTGCGGATCGCGACCGAGACGAGGAAGTCGATCGCGCAGGTCGCGGAGGATCTCGGGATCAAAGAGACCACCCTGGGCAGGTGGGTGGCGCGGGCCTGGAGGGCCGCCGGGGACGGGACGTTGGGCGAGCCCGCAGGCTCCCCAGGCGGCGGGCTGACCGGTCAGAGGTCTGCGCAGGTCTTCCGTGACTCAGGGAAGTGAGGAACCCCCAGGTCGCAGACGGATCTGGGGGTTCCTTGTCGAGGTCGGGCCGGGCCGGCGGGGTCAGTTCCGGCGGCACCTGCCGACGTCGATCCGGACGATCTGCGGGTCGTGGTCGCTTGCCTGGTCGGCGAACTCGGCGTTGATGTGCACGACGTCGTAGTCGAAGTGCGTGACGGCCGGGCTGGTCAGGATGTGGTCCAGGGTCTGCGAGTTGCCGTCGTAGACGTACGTGTAGCGCTCGGCGGCCGGGAGGGTGCTGATCAGCGGCTTCAGGGCCTTGCCGTCGGTGAGGGCGGTCATGGTCTGCGAGAACTCGAAGTCGTTGAGGTCGCCGAGGACGACGGCCTTGACGTTCTTGTCCGCCTTGAGCAGGGACTTGACGAAGGCGTTGACCTCGGCGGCCTGCTCCTGGCGCTTGGTCTCCGAGCTGCGGGTCGGCTCCTGGTAGCGGCCGTGCAGGGGCTGGTCACCGCCCTTGGACCCGAAGTGGTTGGCGATCACGAAGACCTGCTCGCCGTGGAAGACGAACTCGCCGACCAGCGGCTTGCGGCTGCTGCCCCAGGCGTCGCTGGTGGGGTTGATCCGGCCCGGGGAGTACGTGAGCTGGGCGCCCTTGCGGGTCTTCACGACGCCCGTGGCCGTGGTGGGCGTGGCGGGGTCGGCGCCGGTCCGGTCGGTGAAGGAGACCCGCTTGGGGTTGAACAGGAACACCTGGCGGATGTTGCCGCCGGGCTCGCCGCCGTCCTGGTTGTTCTCGGGGGCGACGTAACGCCACTGGTAACGGGGGCCGCCGGCCGTGCGGATGGCGTCGGTGAACCGGGTCAGGGTGGCCTCGGAGGTCACCGTCCCGTCGTTCGTCGCGCCGTTGTCGTCCTGGATCTCCTCCAGGGTGACGATGTCGGGCGAGCTGAGGCTGACCGCGACGCCCTCGGCGAGCCGGTCGAACTTCTCCTGGCTGTCGAGCGCGTCCAGGTTCTCCACGTTGTAGGTGGCGACCGCCAGCTCGTCGCCCTTCTGGCGCCGGGTCTTCTCGGCCTTCAGCCCGTTGTCGACGTACGTCCCCAGCTGGGTGGCCTGGAGCGTGTAGCCGCCGAAGGACGCGTAGTCGAGCGGCCCACTCGTCGTGCCGGACAGTTCGTCGCCGACGTTCGCCTTCGGGAGGGCGTTCGCCGTGTCGAGCGACATCACCTTCATCCGGCCGGTGTTGGGCTGGTTGTAGGCGGAGTAGAGCGTGCCGCCGCGCACGGTCGGGCTCTCCTCCGGCTTCACCGTCACCCACACCTCGTCGTACTCCGTGGTCGCGCCGACCACCCGGGGGTCGGAGGCCTGCACCCGCGAGCCCTCCAGCGCCTCGTAGAAGTCCAGGGCGTAGACGGCCGGTTCTAGGGGGAGCGCGTCGATGCTGCCGCCGCCTGCGGTCGGCACGTACGCGTCCGGGACGGTCGAGGCGTCCAGCGTGACGGCCTCCGGCAGGGCGTTGCCGCCGGACAGCACGGTCGCGGTCGGCCCGGTGATCTCCGTGACCGACTGGCTGGTGCTGCTCGGGTAGTACTCGGTGACCTTGCCCGTGACCAGCACGGAGTCGCCGACCGCCACGGTCGGGTTCGCCGAGCCGGTGTACACGAAGACGCCCTCGCCGGTACGGGGGTCGCTGTCGGCCTGCGGGTCCTGGATCCAGTACCCCTTCGAACCGGAGGTCCGTACGCCGGTGACGATGCCGGGGACACGGGTGACCGTCTGCCCGGTGAGCGGGGAGAGGCGGGTGGTGCCCTGGATGTCGTGGACGCGGAGGGCGCCGGGTTCGGTCGGTTCCTCACCGCCACCGCCGTCTCCGCCGTCGCCCGAATCGGGGCTCTCGCCCGCCGAGTTGACCGGGGACGGCGTACCTGAGGCGAGGTCGGTCGCGTTGTCGTCGGTGTCCGCGAGGGAGGCGGTGCGGGCGACGGAGGCGGTGTTGGAGGCGCCGGTGGCCGGGCCGCCGCCCTCCCGGACGAGCGCGCTGCCGTAGCCCACCAGGTCGACGATGTTCGGGGCCGCCGCGCAGTCGGCGGCCGTCTTGCAGGTCAGCGCGGTGGTGCCGGCGACCAGGGCGAGGGTGCCGCTGGTCGCGCTCATCGCGACGGAGCCGGTGGCGTCGGCGGTCGGCAGCGCCGTCGTACCGCCGCTGCCCGCCCCCTCGGCGACCAGATACCGGCCGCCGGGCGCGACCGAACCGCTCAGCGCGGTCACCTGCCACTGCGAGGATGCCGACGGCGAACCGGGCAGATATTGCACGCTGTAGCCCGACAGGTCGTAGGCGGCCGAACCGGCATTCCCGAGTTCGACGAAGTCCCGGACCAGGGTCGCCCCCGAGTTGCCCCCACCGCCGTACACCTCGGCGATCACCGCGGTCGCGGACGGCGCGGCGAACGCGGCGGGTATCGCGGTGAGGCCCAAGGCGCCGACCGCCCCCACGGATATGAGCGGGTAGGCGGCACGCCGCGCGCTGGATCTGCTTCCTGCGGATCTGTCGGATCTGTCGGATCTGGACACGCTGGCGTCTCCTCGTGCTTCGGGCATGTCGAAGTGATGGTGTGGGGGAGACGGCTCAAGTTACGCGCGTAGAAGAGGAGTCGCCAAGAGGCCGCGGGTTAATTTCCGGGAACGAAGGGGTGAGGAGCCGACCGGTCAGAATCCCTTCGGCAGGTCGGGCGGTGGGTACGGCGGCCCTCTGACGCGCAACGACTTCCACGGCGACTGGAATTGCCCCGGCCCCGGCGCCGCGCCGGCCGCATGACATCATCGCCCCGCCCGGCGGCCGCTCCACGGGCCGCATCCCGAGAAAGGGGCCAAAAGCCCGCGCGAAGTGGCTCACCGCTTCCGTCGAACACGACGCGGACCAGGTGATTGCCGCCGCGTTCGACGAGGCAGAAGCCCGTGACCCGCAGCACCAGCGATGCTGGGTGGTGCTGGTCGACGGCGCCGCCCACCAGCTGGAGTTGATCCAGAAGGAAGCCGACCGCCGAGCGGTCACGATCCATATCGTCCTCGACATCGTGCACGTCTTGGAGAAGCTGTGGGCGAGCGCACGGTGTCGAAGCCGCCAGGATCCTGGCCGGCGACGCCTCGGGCGCCGTCCGTGACCTGCGCAGCGAAGCCGCACGCGGCCACCTCACCGACGAACAACGCGCCACGATCGACAAGGCCTGCCACTACCTGGAGAACAACGCCGCCTTCGTGCAATACGACCAGGCCCTCGAAGCCGGCTGGCCCATCGCCAGCGGCATCGTCGAAGGAGCCGCACGCCACCTGGTGGCCGACCGCCTCGACATCACCGGCAGCAGATGGAGCGTTCCCGGCGCCGAAGCCGTTCTCACCCTCCGTGCCCTCATCAGCAACGGCGACTTCCCGCAATATTGGATCTTCCACACCCAGCGGGAACAGAAGAGCCGCACCCGAACAGGATTGTCCCGTGGCTGGAGGAGAACGCCCCGGACATCGGTGGGGCCAGGTGATGATCCACCCTGCCCGTCCCGGCCACCCGTCCCAGTCACCCGTCCCAGGCCGCCAGCGTTTCTGCTGGTCAGTGCCCGTTCCAGCGTTCCAGCGTCCCAACATGATCGCTTTTCGTGGCGGGCGGAACAGATCACGGAACAAGCTGTGGCCGTCCAAGCAGTCCGCTGGACGACCCACTTCCGCACCATGGAGATCTTCGATGCGTTCGCGACTTGCCGCCCGCTCCACCCGCCTCGCCCTGGCCGTGGCCGCCGCGGCTGCCCTCGCTGCCACCGCAACCCCGGCCGCCACCGCCGACAGCGGAAGCACCGCCGCGCGGGCCTGTGCCACCAACGACCTGACCTTCACGATCACCTCGAAGACGCAGGCAGGTGGCTACCTCCTCGTCACTGCCAAGGCCAAGTCCGGCATCACCTGCTACCTGGAGGGCGTCTTCCCTTCCGCGTCCTTCGGCTCCGCCGCCGACACCGAGCTGCGGCCCGTCGAGCACAGCGTCAGCGACGACGTCGTCCTCTCCGGCTCCGCCGCCGCCTACGCCGGCATCAACTCCAAGTCCACCAACAACGAGAACGGCAGGCTGTTCGAGAAGCTCCACCTCTCCGTCACAGGCGACGAGGACAACTTCGTCACCCTCGACCTCCCCCACACCGTCCAGGTCGACCGCCCCCTCGCCACCAACTGGCACGCCGACCCCGCCGACGCCGTCCCCTACAGCTGACCCCCGCGACGGACGCCTCCACGGCACCCGTCGACAACAGCGTCGCCCGCCTCCTGTCCCGGTGGCGGGCGACAGACGACTGACCAAGGGCCGCAATCCCCGCCTTCATCGGCGGCACTGTCGGCTACCTCATCACCGTTCAGATCCAAATGCACCAAGCCCGCGACTTCCTCCGCTACGACCGGGCGCTTGCCCGGGGCCGGCCGACCGGCAGCGGCGTGATCGAGGGCGCGGCCAGGCATCTGGTCGCCGACCGCCTCACGATCACCGGCAGCCGCTGGAGCGTCCCCGGAGCCGAAGCCCTCCTCCAACTCCACGCGATCATCAGCAACGGCGACTTCACCGCCTACCGGCGCTGTCACGTGCGTCAGGAACACACACGTCTCCATCCCCGCCTCGACCAGGCCATTACCGCCTGACGGCCTGAACGATCTCACTGCAGGAGAGCTACACCCGTCGGGGATTCTGGGCGAGGTCTCTCAGGTTCTGGTCTCCGCCGGACCACCTTCCCCCATTGCACACCTGATCGCCGAAGCTCACCCGGCAGCACTGCGCAGAGCACGGAGCGAGGCGAGGTGGCTGTCTCTCAGTACGTGGTGCAGTCCACGATCACGTCGCAGTGCGGATCGTCGGAGGGCTGGTGCAGATGTTCGTTCGCCAGGTAGGCCGGGGAGGCCAGGGCACCCAGTAGACCGGGCCCGGTGTGGCTGATCAGCACGTCCACACCGTAGGTGCGGTCCCGTTCGGGGGAACGGAAGTACAGGCGCATACGGTCCTCCCCCGTGATGACCGCGCCGGTGCACAGCGGCTTCCACGACACGTGCGTGGTCACGAAGGAGTGGACGATCTCGATGAGGCGGCCGGTGACCGCCTCATCGAGATCGGGATCGGGCTCAGGAGGGTTCACAGCTTGGCCCATGCTGGACACTTGTTCCCTGGCTGGTTGTGGCAGTACGCCGTGATGACGCCGATCTTCTGACCGCGCCCGGCATCGTAGCGTCCGTCCGTGGTCTTCCGCGTGTACTGCACGACCACGGTGAACTTCACCTGCCGAGGCCTCGGCACACCCGTCTCGAACACGACGCCGTCGTACTCCAGGTGCCCGTGGTGGTCGTCGCGGTCGACGCGGTCGCTGAGGGCAGCGGACAGAGTGGAGCACTTCTTGATGTTGTGGCGGCCGGTGAAATGGTGCCAGCCCAGCTCCGAGTTCCCGTACCGCGTGACGATGTGGCGGTGGTCCGGGTCGTCCGCCTGGCACTTGACTCGCTCTTTACGAGAGTGTGGGGTTCCGGCGGCAGAACGAGTACGTCCGTTACCGCAAGCCGCTTGCTTGACCGACCGGCCATTGCGCTGTGGTCAGTCCACAAGATTTGACAATTCCTCACAACCTGCTACTTGAAGTGAATGTCCACTGTCATCCAATCGAGGCGTTTGACAGCGAACCCAGTCGTTTGGGCTTCATGACAGTGACGACCGCGCCAGTTCACTCAGGTCCGGCGACGCGTACACCCTCTCCGGCTGTGCCCAGATGCATTTTGCGGTGGACGAGGACGCCTGATGGGGCGAAAGCAACACCGATCCCCTCCTCATACCTTCCGGGCGAGGAGTGCATCGCCGATATCCACGTACGGCACGAGCGCCTGGTCACGATCCAGCGGGTGGACGGAACACCGTCATCGATGCACCCCCTTCCACGACCCGAACTCTGGTGGCAGGTCCTGCCGGGGCGATTCGGTGTGGCACTTCCACGCGATCGCCTGGCGGTGATCACGCCCTCACCCGCCCTGCTGCGGGACCCGGTCCGGAAGCAATGGCTCGATACGCGCCCGCTGGGCATCACTCAGCGGCACGCCAGAACAACGATCGGATACTCCGAGAGAAGGGGCGTAGCCGACTCCGGCTTCGGAGGTGCGGCGGCGGCACGGGCTCAAGGGTCCATACCGACGCCTCGTCCCGCCCCTTCCCCGTACTTCCATGCCGCCGCACCAGCGCACCCCGCCGGCAGTAACCTTCCTGCGGTGAGTCGGGAACCTCAGGACGCCCGACGGCGTTCATGTCACTGACGGCCGGACGAGCGGAGCCGTCGGTTCGCAGTGTCAACTGCTGATTCCGTACGACGACTTGGCCGGGGGGCAAGAGGCGTGCAGCAGCACCGCGCACACACCACACGCCCGGCCGCCGTCGTGCTCTCCGCGCTGCTCGCGGTCCTGGCCTTCCTCCTGCCGGTGTCGGCCAAGTCGGCGTCGGTGTCCCGTCCGTCCTCGACGGGCACGGCCGCGGCGGCGACCGCGCAGGCGTCCGCGACCGCCGACACGCAGCGACCCGTCACCGTGGCGCGCCCCGTGCTCGGCCACGCCGACGCCGTGCCGTACCCGTTCCACCCTTTCCTGGGTCCTGGCGCCGGGGACACAGCCCCGCACCGCGCTGTCGGCGGTCCCGCCGTGGCCGTGGCGGTCGCGGCCGCAGGAACGAGCCGGGGCGCCCACGCGTATCGCCCACGCGGCCCGCCGTCCCGACGGAGCACCGAAGTCCGTATCGACGCCTGACCGTTCGCCTCCGCGCCCGGGGCAGACGTCGACTCCGTCTGCCTGCCCATCGTGGAGAACTCATGTCTCGCGCGCCCATGTGGCGGGCGATCGTCGCCCTAGGTGTGATCGCCGCCTCGCTCTTCTTCGCTCTCACCCAGTCCGCCCGCCTCGGCCTCGACCTGCGCGGCGGCACCCAGATCGTCCTGGAGACCAAGGACTCACCCGTGGTCAAGGCCAATGCCGAATCGACCCAGCGGGCCCTGGAGGTGCTCCGCCAGCGGGTAGACGCGCTCGGCGTGTCCGAGCCGAGCCTGTACCGGTCCGGCCAGCAGCGGATCTTCGTCGAGCTGCCCGGCGTACAGGACCCGCGCGAGGCCGCCGAAGTCATCGGCCGCACCGCGCAGTTGACCGTCCACCCGGTGCAGGGCACGACGGACCAGCAGGACGCAGACAAGGGGAAGCCGGCCAGGGACGGCTCGCGCACCCTGGCCGACCCCGACCAGAAGGGGGCGTTTCTCAAGCTCGGGCCCACCGTCCTCACCGGCGAGGGCGTCAAGGACGCCGAGGCACTGCTCGACCAGCAGACGCTGTCGGGCTGGATGGTCAACCTCGTCTTCCGCGGGCAGGCGGGCAAGGACTGGGCACGGGTCACCGGGGCGGCGGCCTGTGCCCCGCAGGGCTCCCCCGAGCGGCGCGTCGCCATCGTCCTGGACGGCAAGGTCCTCTCGGCGCCCGGCGTCAACGCGGATGTGGCGTGCGAGGTCGGCATCTCCGGCGGCTCCACGCAGATCACCGGCGGCTTCGGCCGGGAAGAGGCCCGCGATCTGGCCGCGCTCGTCAAGGGCGGTGCGCTGCCGGTGCCCGTGGAGGTCGTGGAGCAGCGCACCGTCGGCCCCACGCTCGGTGCCGACGCCATCGCCGCCAGCACCCAGGCCGCGATCATCGGGCTCGCCCTGACGGGGCTGTTCATCATCGTCGTCTACCGGCTCCTCGGTGCCCTGGCCACCATCGCGCTCGCGCTGTACGGGCTGATCTCCTACGCCGTACTGGTCGCTCTGGGCGCGACCCTGACACTGCCCGGACTCGCCGGTTTCGTCCTGGCGATCGGCATGGCGGTGGACGCGAACGTGCTGGTCTTCGAGCGTGCCCGCGAGGAGTATCTGGGAGTCCGCGCCCTGAAGTCAGCCCCGGCGCACCTGGACAAGCCGCTGAGCATCGGCTTCGGCAAGGCATGGAGCGCGGTCGTCGATTCGAATGTGACCACGCTGCTCGCGGCCGGGCTGCTCTTCTTCTTCGCCACCGGACCCGTCAAGGGCTTCGGCGTCACGCTCTCCATCGGTGTCCTCGTCTCGATGATCTCGGCCCTGGTGATCACCCGGGTCCTCGCCGACTTCGCGATCCGGCGCCGCTACGTGCGGGGCCGACCCGGCCTGACCGGGATCACCTCCACCGGCCGGGTGCGTGCCTGGCTCGCGCGCCGCAAACCCCGCTTGGTGCACCACCGGCGCCGCTGGCTCGGCGTCAGCGCGCTGCTGATCGTGGTTGCCGTCGCCGGAATCGGCCTGCGCGGCCTGGAGTTCGGGGTGGAGTTCACCGGCGGGCGCCTGGTGGAGTACAGCACCAGCAGGCCCGTGGACGTGGACGCGGCACGTACGGCGGTCACGGACGCCGGGTTCCCGCGCGCGGTGGTGCAGGAGTCGGGGGACGGGGACATCTCGGTACGCACCGGTGAGCTGAGCAACGACCAGCAGCACACGATCACAACGGCGCTGGCGAAGGAGGGCGGCGAGGTAACCGTCGAGCGGGACGAGCTGATCGGCCCGAGCCTCGGCTACGAACTGCGCCGGCACGCGCTCATCGCGCTCGGCATCGCCGTCGCGACCCAGCTGATCTACCTCAGCGTGCGGTTCCGGTGGACGTTCGCCGCCGCGGCGGTGTCGGCCATGGTGCACGACGTGCTGCTTGTGGTGGGCCTGTTCGCCTGGCTCGGCAGGCCCGTCGACAGCGTCTTCCTGGCGGCCCTGCTCACGGTCATCGGGTACTCCGTCAATGACACCGTCGTCGTCTTCGACCGGGTGCGCGAGGCGCGCCGCCGCGATCCGGCGGCGGACCTGGAAACCACCGCGAACAAGGCCGTCATCCAGACGCTGCCGCGCACTGTAAACACCGGTATGGGCGCGCTGTTCATCCTGGCAGCCCTGGCCGTGCTCGGCGGTGACTCGCTCGCGGACTTCTCCGTGGCGCTGATCGCCGGCGTGGTCATCGGTATGGCATCGACGGTGTTCACCGCCGTGCCGATCGCCGTGCAGCTCGAGGGCAGCCGCCCGGCGCCGCCAGTGCGCCCCAAGCGCAGCGAGAACAGCGAGAACAGCGAGGACAGCGGGGCGCGCAGTCCACTGGAGCGACGCGGGCGGGCGCGGGATTCAGGCGCTGTGGTGTGAGGGCGCGCGGAGGCTCGCGGGGAAGACGCGGATAGCCGCCGCAGGGAAGACGCGCATCCGGAGGGCGGCCACGACGGCAGCAGCTCCGGATGTGAGGTCAACCACCGACATTCCGCGGTCGTACGGGCGGATCAGAAGCCGCAAATCGATCCCGACGTGGCTGACCCGAGCTGGCCGGTGGGACACAAGAGCCACCTACCACCTCCCCCGCCGGCAGGCCGGCCCGCCCCTCCGGTCACGCTGCTCGGGCGCCGCGCCGCCGAACTCCTGGAGCGTGGCAGGAGATCGTCGGCCGCGAACAGGACGCGAGGAAACATCACACGCCCTGCGACAAAGGCAGCGCCCATCAGTGCAAGACAGAACCAGGGACGCAGATCACGGCATCAGGAATGACACGGGACCTGAGATCCCACAAGCGAACCCAGTCGACGCCGATCCTTGCCATCCAACCGAGTCGGCCCAGGTAGCGGGCTCGACCTGCCGTACTTCGGACTGCGTGTCCTTTGACAGTCAATCCAGTCGTCCCACAGGTCAGGAACTTTCGACCGGACCGTGTTGGCCGTCAAAAGACAGTGAACGAAGCCAACCGCCCAGTGCGGGCGACCGCCGAAGCACGGCAAGGAGTTCCGCTTCGCCAAGCCGGACACCTGGGGCGATCCTGACGCGGCGACGGTCCATCACCGACCGGTACAGCACCGCCCGCGCAATGGCCTGGGACCGCATCCACCCGAGCCTGACCACCCGTTCCGCGTGGATCGACCACACCGGTTAACTCCCCCTCATTAAGGGCACGTTGATCCGCCTCCAGGTCGACCGGTTGCCCGGTGGTGGAGACCCGCTGCCCCTCTGGCCGTGGTCGTCGGCCACCGGTCTGAGCGGCGAGGACGTCGACGTGCACTGGCAGGCGTTCCTGCGGAGGTTCGACATCGAGCACACCTTCCGGCTGATGAAACAGACCCTCGGGTGGACCCGCCCAAGACTCCGCACCCCTGAAGCCGGCGACCGCTGGACCTGGCTGATCATCGCCGCACACACCCAACTCCGCCTCCTGCGCGGGGCCGCCGCCGACCTGCGGAGGCCCTGGGAGAAGCCCGCCGAGCCCGCACGGCTCACCCCGGCCCGAGTCCGCCGAGGGTTTCGGAACCTTCGCCTGCACCTGCACTGTCCGGCCCACGCACCGAAACCCTCAACACCCGGACCAGGAAGACCGCTTGGCTCCAAAAATCGCCGTCCCACGACCGCTATGACGTAGAGAGGACGACCAGACGGCCCGAGAGCATCATCGAACGCGACAGCCTCAGAGGTTAGAAGACGTGCTCAGGGCCCACGCTGGTCCAGGACGCGATCTCGGTATGCACGCCAAGCATCGAAAGCCGACTGGGCACAGTCCGCGGTGAGGAAGTCTCCCGACCCGGTGTCGAACGCCCGCGCTTTCAACGCATCGGCGAGCGCGAGAGCAGCGTGAGCTGCTGCTTCGCTGTCGCCATGGATGAAGAGACCGACTCCGGCGACCGGGGCGTCATCAGCCTCGTTGACCGGGATGCTGATGGAGAAGCCTGGACCCTCGTAGTCACCCCAACCGTTCTGCGAATACTCGATGCCCGGCAACACATCTGCAAGGACACCGCGAACGTCGCGGCCCGCACCCAGGCTCGGTGGCTCCCAGTCTTCGGAGATCTCGTCTATCGCCTCGGCCTCAGACGGAAACCGCATGATGAATACATCCCAGCTCACCCGCACAATCTACGCGCCAGCACTGACACTCAGCCGCCCGACCCTGAACCGACCACCTGGTTAAAAGACAAGTTGAGAGGTCGTTTCCTTTGGTTCGATTGCGGCTATGGCGCCTGATTGTTGGTCCATCCATCTGGGGGGAGATCGTGGACGAGATCCTTGATGCGACTGGGGCAGCGTTGTGCTGCGCCGCGACCATCCGGCTCGGCGGAGCCGTGCGCGTGTTGGCTGCCCGGGCCGGGCTGTCCGACCGCTACGACCTGGTCTCGGCGGGAGTGGACAACATCGTGGCCTCCCTTGAGGGTCAGGGACTCGATGAAAGCGCGCTGGGCAAGGCGTTCGGGGAGAACTGGACCCTGGACGCCAGGTACCCGGTCGAGTTGTCGGGCCGAGCCTTCTTCGGGAAGTGGACGCAATTGGTGTTCGTGACAATCGTGCTGACTCGGCCGAGGCAGCAGCAGCTCGTTGCCGGGCAGGGGCTGGAATCCGCCTTGGAGGCGGCGGCCGCCTGGCCGTCCGAACGCCGCGTCGGCTCCTTCACACGACTCGCCGACTACGAGCTGGCCTGCCAGCAGAAGACAGGAGAGCGGCTCCGAGAGGGTGGTCTGCCGACTCTGTGGAAGCTGGCCGAGGAACAGTCCGGGCGGTACCGACGGGCGGCGGAACTGCTTGTCGGATAAGGGCTCGCAGAAGAATAACTTGCGGGTTTTGAGACTTGACCTCGCAGGTCAGCGCACCACTCGCCCTCATGTTGTTCTTCTGCGAGCCCTAAGCTTGGCGTTTATGCAGCTTTGCTGTTGGTGATGGCTACCGCGAGGTTCAGTTTGCCCTGTTTCCCGACAGGGTGCTCGCATGCACGGCGCTTGTTCTTCATGCCGGTTGGTCGGCCGGGGCCTGCGGTCCTGGATTTCGGTGCCCCGGCCGGCTGAGGGGCTTTCCCGTGGAGGCGGCGAAATCCTCGACGGACACGTGCGGGTGTGAGGCGCCCTGAGCGTGCTGGCCGCTCCCAGGGTTTGCGGAGGTCTTCTGCGAGGGGTCGGGCAAGACGGAGTTGTGTGTGGGCGGCAATGACCAGCCAGGTCCAGCGATCGGCGGCGGCCGGATCGCGGAGTTTGGGAGCGGTCCATCCCAATGTCTGCTTCAACATTCTGAAGGTGTGTTCAAGATCGAATCTGCGCAGGAATGCCTGCCAGAGCCGGTCAACATCCCCGGCCGCGGCACCGGTGGCCGACCACCACAGCCAGACCGGCCTGGGGCTGCGGTCACCACGGAGATGGTCGACCTGAAGACGGATGACGGTGCCTTCAATGACCGGCAGCTCCCCTTTGGGGTAGTCGGCCCAGGCCGAGCGCCGGACCAGCAGCGGGTGCAGACGGTCCCAGGCGGTGGCGACGGCCTTCCCGTAGTGGGTGGTGTCGGTCACCGTGGTGATGGCCGGGGCAGGCTGGGTGTAGGGATCCTCGAACTTGAACTCCGCCCCGCGCTTGGGTTTGCGCCCGTGCTTGCCCGCCGGCTGCGGCGGGGGCGGGAAGTACAGGACGCGGTCCGAACGCATCCGGCCCAGCAGCTCAACGGGCAGGTCCGCGAGCAGGAAGGCCAGGCGGGTCACGTCATAGCCGGCATCGACAACGACCAGGACGGGCAGGTCGCCTGGCCGCCACTGGCCTGCTGCATACAGACGCTGGAACACTTCCCGGACCTGGGCTGCGGTGACGGCGATCTCGTCGTCCCACGGACACAGCCGGGCCACGTCCAGCACGGCCGTCCACGAAGTCCGTCCGGGCTCCAGGGCGGCAACGAAGGAGTAGGGCCACCCGGGGATCATCTGGGCCGAGCCCCTGCCCCGACCGTATGTGTGGCAGAACAGCCGGTCCGGGCTGGTATTCGCATCCGGCCGCAGCCAGTTGCCGACGTCGACCGCCAGGACCAGCCGCCCTTCCGCCGTCCGGGACAGCGGCAGTCCGGCCAGCGCCATGCGCAGCCGTGCCACATCCAGCTGTCCACGGTTCAGCCCGCCGTACAACGCGCCATGCCCGCGCCGGTGCTCAGGAGCCAGGGACAGCTCGACCAACGTCCTCACCGGACCGTCCGCACACAGCAAAGCGTCAGCCAGCTCGAACAGCGCGTCGCTCCGCCCGGTCAAGCAGGCATAGAACTCCGTCCGGAAGCAGGGCAGTTCGGCAAACGCATCCTGCGGGACATCCCGGTGCAGCAGACTCATCGCTACGGCCTTCGTGCTGGTCAAGTGCCTCTGTGACGGAGCGCAGAATCAAGCGGAGGCCGCTCTCATGTCCGGCACTCAGCCGAAATCACCAGCAAGTTCGAGGCCATGTTCGACCACAGACGGTAAACATCAAGCTAAGAGCGAGTAGCTGTAACAGCGATGCCGGACTTCCGAAGCGTGCGGGCCAGGTGTTCAATTTCAGGAAGCGTTCCTGAATAACCACCGTCCAACACACGGCGCAGCATGGCCTTGGCGGTCGTCAGGTCGATGCCGAGCTCGGCCCGCAGCACGCGCATGATGACGACGTTCTTCGCCGGCGGACTGCTCACCTGCAGCCTCGTGGGGCCATGCTCGGAGAGCATCTGATCCCGCCGTTCGGCCGGCAGGTCGCCACCGCACACGGCTACCGCGTATCCACAGGCGGAACAGGTTGACTCAACGTCCCAGCGCAACCGCCCGCCCACCAGGGCCTGGACTCCCCAGCACTCCAGCTCCGCACCGCAGTCCTGGCACACAGCGGAGTACCTGACGGATTCGAAAACCGCCTTCTCCATCCCCACCCCCAACGGAGACGAGGTTAAACGACAAGCTAAGTCCGTACGCCGACACGGGTTCGAGATCGCGGCCGGGATGAAGCCCGCAGGCGACGCCTATGGCGATCTGATCCCGGAGTTCTTCCGGTTCGGCCCGATGCTGGACCACTTCCTCGGACGGTCCACCATCCCGGTGGGGCCGAAGACGCCGGTTCTGGGTTGTGAATGCGGCGCGTGGGGATGGTGGCCGCTCATGGTCCGCATCACCGCGACAGCCGACCTCGTGACCTGGGACGCTTTCGAGCAGCCCCACCGCACAACACGCTACTACACGGCGTTCGGCCCGTTCCATTTCGACCGCCATCAATACGACGACGCCTTGCGCGCTCTGAGCGCGACAATCAGCTCCGACAACAGGTGAGTTCACCCGCGCCGTCCCATCAAGTTCAGCAGGAGCCGCCGCATGGATCCGGCAGACAGCCACACGGACGACATCGCTCTGAGCGCTGAAGAGTACGACGCCGTCAGGACAGCCCTCGCACGTGTCACGAGCACTGGAGGTGGAGCACAAGCCCACTCCCTCAACTCCCTCCTCGCACAGTGGAGCGCTTTGGCGGACGCTGTGGAGGAGGGCTACTCATGGTGCGCGCCGGAGCTCGACCACGATCTCTCGTGCCGCAACGCGCTCGCGGGAGTCTGGCCACTGCTGCCCTCACGTGTTCGCGCGATCAGGCAACCGGAACTCGATTGCATCGACGTTCGCTATCGCCGCGCGACGATTCCATGGCCCGACCGCCCCGAGGAAGGTGCTCGATGGTGGACATGGCGTGTTCCCCGGCGCCTTGAGGTCGAGGCCGCAGAGCAACGAAATCCGGACTGGCCCTTGGGATGGGAGATGATGCCGTTCCCCCGACCCGCTTCCGTGGAAGTCATCACTTGACAGTACGTGCCGATCAGACCCCAACCAAGCGAATGCAGTTCAGAGAAGCCTGCGTCAGATGCTCACTCCTTCGACCTGACCCGGCCCAACGGGCACGGCTTGCCGAGATCCGCAACAACGTGATCGCCCGAATCGCCGAAGCCGAGGCGGAAGGCCGGCTCGGCCAGGTCGAAGGTCTCCAGATCAGCCTGACCGGCGGCGAGGAGAAGCTCCGCCAGCTCGATCGGGGCCACAGGCAGCCTACGGCCGTGGACCTGGGCATCCCCGCCACACGTGGTGATCGATGAACCCACGAAGGTGGGCTGCCGCATGGCCCCAATCAAGATCGAGAACAAGTTCAAAGGAGCGTGCGTCAAACGCCCTTCAGAACACGATCAAGTGCCGCCCGGCCTACGGGTCCCCAGTTCGGCTTGCCGCCGGGAAGGCCCCGATCCCCGTTCTGCCCCATGAGCATCAGGAAGAGGCTCTTCATAGCGGCCAGCCCGCGGGCGCGCCGGATCGCCGCCTCGTCTGCACGCGCATACGTGTCGAAGAACCGCGAGGCCGTGCCCGCGGGTAGCAACACCCATGCGGCGGCGAGGTCCAGTGCCGGATCGCCGGCGAACATGTCACCGAAGTCGACGATCCCCGAGAGCGTTCCGTCCGAGACCACGACGTTCGCGGGATGGAGGTCTCCATGCACCCAGAGCGGTGGCCCCTCCCACTCGGGCGCTGCGACGGCATCGTCCCAGACAGCCCGGACATCGTCAGCGCGGTCGTCGAGGGCAACAGCGTGGAAGAAGCGGTCGAAACCGTCCGTGCAGTCCCTGGGATGCGCACCGCGGTCCGTAGCGATCGGCGCCTCGGCGGGCGCCTCCACATGGAGCGCCCGGAGGAAGCCCGCCAGCATGTCGGCCGCGTGGGCGCCGCGGCTGATCGAGCCGTGGTCCAGCGGCTCGCCGGGAACCCACGTCATCACGGTCCAGTGCTTGGGGAAGCGCTCGGACGGTTCGCCGAACCGCACCGGGGCCGGCACCGGGAGCGGAAGGCGTGGGGCCAGCACGGGCAGCCACCGCCGCTCCTTGAGCTGGAGCTCCGGGGTGGGGTCCATACGCTGCATGCGCACGGCCAACTCGTCCCCGAGACGCCACATTTGGTTGCCCCAGCCGCCCGCCACCTCGCGGATGGCCAGCCCTGCAAGGTCTGGATGCTGCTCCTGCAGCAGGTCGCGCACCAGGCCTGCGGTGATCTCGATCTCGGTGTCGGTCATGCGAAGTCACAGTACTGAGGCGGCAGGCGGAGCTGCTCTCGCTCTCGGGAAACGTCTCGCTGTGATTCCTCCGGCATCACCGATTCAATTTCAGAGAGCTGCAGATCAGAGGCTTGGGACGCAACGGCCCCAAAGTACAGAGAAGCCTGCGTCAGGTGCTCACTCCTTCGACCCGATCCAGCCCAGCGGACACGGCTCGTCGACATCCGCGCCAACCTGCCGACCGTCTCCAGGAGGCCAAGGATCAGGGCTGGCTCGGTGAGGTCGCGGCGATCGAGGCAGGTCTCGCCGCCGCACAGAAGCTCGGCACGATGCGCGACGTGTCCGCCCGGCACACCACCGTGCACCTCGGGATGCCCGACTTCCGAACTAGCGCTGACCGACTCACCCCGAGCTCTGCCAGCGGCTGACGACCATCGTGCCACCGTTCGCCTCGCACATGATCACGGCGTGAACTCAGTTGCGAGGCAGCGAGACCTCGATGACCGTGGCCACGCCGGCAACAGGCCGGGCCTCGTGCATCGTGATCACGTCACCGCACTTCAGGTGCCTCCACTGCTCGGGGCTCAGGGGGGCCAGCCGAACGTATGCAGTCTCTCCAGGGCCGAGTTCCTCCGCGAACTCCACCCACAGCCGTGCGATGCTCAACTCTCGTTCCCCGTCAGCGGTGCGGTTACCGATGTCCCACATCGGTCTGAGCCGACCGTCCCCGGAAAAGGCACTCCGACGTCCGCTCTCCTCCGCTCCCGTCAGGCTCAGCATCGCCCGGACGGTGCCGTGCTGAACTTCCCAGCCCCGCCACTGACACCAACGGCAACTGCGGTCGAGCATCATCTGCCGGGCGGCCTCGGCAAGAAGCTCCCAGAAATCCAAGGACACCGGACGAAAACCCCCGATCTCGACGAGAAGACCGAGCACCATCTCCCATTCCTGGCGCCCAATGTCCTCGCGAACGTCCCCGACCGTTACGCCGTTCTCCGCCACGGCATCCTCGGGCAACAGGTCAACGGCCTGCCGAAGGAGTGTGAACGCGTCATGCATGAGCTGGATTCTCCGCGGCCTTGAGCACCTTGTCACCGCCGGCCAGCAGGACCCACTGGCACGACACGCCCGGAAGCTCCTGGGCGCCGAGATTCCAGCCCACTACTTTCAGCAACTGGGCCGCGGTCCGGGTTGTCGGTGTACGGACTTAGATGGCTCTGGCAAGATTTTCGCAGTCGGAGATCATCTCGGGGTGGGGGTCAGCCGGTCCGCATCACGGGCAGGATCTGACTTTGCACTGTTGAACTGCCTTGGCTGTTACCGCACTTGGCGGACGTACTGGTGGTCTCGATTGATGTCTCTGAACCGGCGGTGGTGGTCCGGGCCAGGACACGGGCCCGCGCTCCAGCGTGGTGTACGGGGTGCGGGGCACCGAGTGAGTGGGTCCACAGCCGCTACGAACGCCGCCTCGCTGATACGGCTCTGGGCGGCCGACCGGTCCGAATCGACTTGAGTGTGCGCCGTCTGTACTGCGAGAACGCCGACTGCCCGAAGGTGACTTTCGCCGAGCAAGTGCCGGGACCGACCGTCCGCTACCAGCGGCGCACGCCGCTGCTGCAACAGGTGGTCCAGGCGGTCGGCGTCCTGTTGGCGGGCCGCGGCGGGTCCCGCATGCTGCGCGTCATCCACGTCGCGCTCTCCCGGTACACGGTGCTTTCCCAGTTGATGCGGGTGCCGCTACCACCGCCGGTCACACCCCGGGGGCTGGGCGTGGACGATTTCGCGCTCTACAGCGACACCTACGGCACCCTCCTGGTCAACGCCACCACCCGCCTTCCCCTCACCCTCTGGGAAGGCCGGGAGGCCGAACAACTCGGCCGATGGCTGCGCGAGCATCCCGGTATCGAGGTCGTCTGCCGCGACGGCTCTCTCACTTACCGGCAGGCCATCACCTCAGGTGTGCCCCCGAAGCCCTCCAGGTCAGCCACCGCTTTCACCTCTGGCAGGGCCTGTCCCGGCAGATCCAGAAGGTCGCTTCCGCCCACCACGACTGTCTGCCCGCCGCGCTCCTGGAGCCGGAACCCGCACCCGCCAGCGACTCGTCAACAGCACCTCCACCAGCAGCAGAGACTCCTGCGGGCCGACACGCACAGCGGCTGTTCGCGGCCGTGCACGCCCTCACTGACACAGGCCGCTCCTACATTGGACGACTCGCGGAATCAGTGACATGGAACGTCGTCGTCAAGTCTTCAGACGTAATTGATCGGGCGAATGAGTCGTAGAAGCGGGCCGCTGGGAGCTGCGGCGGCTGGTGGTGTGGCAACGCGACCCCGAACAGGAAGGCCTTGTGCGGAGGTACCGCAATGGGGATCATGAGGCCGCCGCCCGCGAAGGCAGCACCTGAATACTGCTCAACTCATATGGCTACAAAGGAGTTTGCATGAGGTTATGGATGCGCTCGGGGGCCGTGGCGGTTGCCGCCGCGCTGGCCCTGGGCATGGCGCCCGGGATCAGACCCGGCCTGTCGGCCGCGGCGGAGACCGCACCGGCGGGAGGTACGGCGCACAGTGGCGGCCGCACCGTCACCCTGATCACCGGGGACACGGTGACGACCGACGGTGCGGGGCGGGTCACCGGGGTCCGGGCGGGTGAGGGACGCGAGGACATCGCGATCTCGGTCCACCGCTACCAGGACCGCAGCTACGTGATCCCCGGGGACGCGGTGCGGCCGCTGGCCGAGGGCACCGTGGACAGGCGGCTGTTCGATGTGACGGAGCTGCTCGCCTCGGACAACGGCGACACACAGCGGAACTCGACGCCGCTGATCGTGACCTACCGTACGACTGGTGAGGCATCGGCGAAACGGGAACTCGCTGCCGCCGACGCGGACGTCGAGCGGAACCTGCCGGTGATCAACGGCCAGGCGGTCGAGGTGTCCGGGTCCGAC
This sequence comes from Streptomyces sp. NPDC002156, assembly GCF_053593675.1. NCBI lineage: Bacteria > Bacillati > Actinomycetota > Actinomycetes > Kitasatosporales > Streptomycetaceae > Streptomyces > Streptomyces sp. NPDC002156. Next base: position 23,773 of record NZ_JBSFDA010000138.1, read on the forward strand.
GCCTCGCAGGTGTGGAACGCGCTCACGGACGCCGGTACGGGCGCCAGGGCGGGTGCCACCCGGATCGCCTCCGGCATCGAAAAGGTGTGGCTGGACGCCGCCCGGACGGCGAGCCTGGACCAGAGCGTGCCGCAGATCGGCGCGCCCACGGCATGGGCCTCCGGCTACGACGGCAAGGGCGTCACCATCGCCGTACTGGACACGGGCGTGGACCAGACCCACCCGGATCTGGCTGACCAGGAGATCGCCGAGCAGAACTTCGGCTCCTCGCCGGACAACGTGGACCGGGTCGGCCACGGCACCCATGTCGCCTCCACCGCGGCCGGTTCCGGCGCCAAGTCCGGCGGCCGCTACAAGGGTGTCGCCCCCGGCGCGAAGATCCTCGACGCCAAGGTCCTCAACGACAGCGGATCGGGCTCCGAGTCGGACATCATCGCCGGTATGCAGTGGGCCGTCGACCAGAATGCCAACGTTGTCAATCTCTCCCTGGGCGGCACCGACACCGCGGGCACCGACCCGCTGGAAGAGGCCGTCAACACCCTGTCCGCCACGACCGGAACACTGTTCGTGGTAGCCGCCGGCAACGCGGGGCCCCTCGCCGGTACCGTCGGCTCTCCCGGCAGCGCGGCCGCCGCGCTCACCGTCGGCGCGGTGGACAAGCAGGACCGGATCGCCACCTTCTCCAGCGTGGGCCCCACCCAGGACGGCTCCCTGAAGCCCGACCTCACCGCGCCGGGCCGGTTCATCGTCGCAGCCAAAGCGGCCGAGGGCACGATAGGCGCCCCCGCCGGCGACGGATACGTCTCCCTCAACGGCACCTCGATGGCCACCCCGCATATCGCGGGCGCCGCGGCCATCCTCGCCCAGCGGCACCCCGACTGGACCGGGCAGCAGCTCAAGCAGGCCCTCGTCTCCTCCACGAAGCCCACGGCCGGCCTGACCGCGCAGCAGCAGGGCACCGGGCGGGTGGACGTCGCGAAAGCCGTCGGACAGACGGTGAGCAGTGAGGCGTCGTCCGTCGGCTTCGGTGCACAGCAGTGGCCGCACACCGACGACACTCCGCTGACCAAGAAGATCACGTACCGCAACACCGGCACCTCGGCGGTCACCCTCCGCCTGGCCGTCCAGGCGACCGACGCCGACGGAAAACCCGCTCCCCGGGGGCTGTTCACCGTTTCGCCGAAGCGCGTCACCGTGCCCGCGGGCGGCACCGCCTCCGTGGACGTGACCGCCGACACCCGCACCGTACCGGCGGGAGGCGACTACTCGGGCGCTCTGGTCGCCACCGGCGGCGGCCAGAGCGTACGCACCGCCCTGGCGGCCGACGCCGAGGTGGAGTCGTACGACCTGATGATGAACGTCCTCGACGGCAACGGCGACCCGGCGTACTTCCCGTTCATCATCCTCTACGGCCTGGACAGCCCGGCCCTGCTGTGGAACCAGCGGGACACCGACGGCATTGCGCGATTCCGCGCGCCGAAGGGGGCGTACAACGTCTTCGCCCTTGTCACCACCTGGAGTGGTGCGGGCGCGGGGACGGCGGAACTGGTGCAGCCGCGGCTGTCGCTGACCGCGGACACCCGCACGGTCCTGGACGCCCGTGAGGCCAAGCCGGTCTCGCTCACCCCACCGGACCCTGACGCCACGTCCAACGGCGCCTACGCCTCGTACGTGATGCGCGCGGCCGGGTCGGGTCTCGCCGTGGGCATTCTGACCGGCAGTGACTTCTCGCGGCTCAAGATCGCCCAGTCCGGCGCCTCGGCATCACCCGCCGACGGTTTCGAGGCCCAGGTCGGCGCCACCTTCAGCAAGGGCACCGACACCGCGTACGACCTGCTGTACACCAAATCCGGCTCGTTCTTCGACGGCTTCTCGCACACGACAAGTACGAGCGAACTCGCGCGCGCGGACATCAGCGCGGGCGCTCCCGCGGCGGGCAAGACGGGCAGTGTCGGGGCCGCTTGGTACTCGCCGTTCGACGAGGGCTACAGCGTCGCCGCCACTGACTTCGCCCTCCCGGGGCGTCAGCGGCACTACGTCACCGTGCCCAAGAACTACACCTGGGGCTTCGACTTCCTGCAGAAGGGCGCGGACGACGGCCACGAGGCGTACCAGAGCAGCGCGGGCCGGACGTACCGGGCCGGACGGAGCTACTCGGAGACCTTCAACACCGGAGTGTTCGGGCCCAGCCTGGCCGAAGGACCGGGTGGCGGAGGCGTGTCGCGTACCGGTGACGACCTGAAGATATGTCTGCCGCAGTTCACCGACGGCTCCGGCCATGTCGGCGACTCCGTGACCGGGACGGCCAAGGTCACCCTCACCTCGGGCGACGTCCCTTACCTGTACCGCACATCGAGCGCACTGGAGAGGAAGTACCTGCGCTGCCGGCCCGTCACCACGCTCCCCGCGGCACGGCAGTCCTACCGCCTCACCTCGGAGTTCTCCCGGCCTGCCGACGTCTCCGGGGTCAGCACCCGGGTCAGCGCCTCCTGGACGTTCGTCTCCGGCCGTGTGTCCGGCACGCGTGAAGCCGTACTGCCGCTGTCCTCGGTCCGCTTCGCCCCCGAACTGACGTCAGCCAGCACGGCGAAGGCGGGCACCCGTCTGACGGTGCCGCTCGTCGTCGAGGGCGCGGCGGCCACGCGGGGAGCGAAGGCGCTCACGGTCGAGGTCTCGTACGACGCGGGGGCCACCTGGCGGAAGACGGACGTCCGTTCCTCCGGGAGCACGCGCCAGGTGACGCTGACCCACCCCGCGGACGCCGGGTCCGTCTCCTTCCGAGCCCGTCTGACGGACACGGGCGGGAACGCACACACGGTGACGATCACCGACGCGTACCGCCTGACACGCTAGGCCGTGTTTTAGGTTCGGCTTCCTGTGCGCGCCCTGCACGGTGATGATCAAGATGTGGGGCGAGGGGATCTTCCTGATGAGCAGTGGTCGGTGCTGAAGTCGGTGCTGCCTGCGGTGGGCATAAGTCGCAGGTGGCCTGGCTGTCGGCAGCTGGTAGACGGTGTGCGGTGGCGGGTTCGGACGGGAGTTCCGTGGCGGGACCTGCCGTTCGGGTACGGACCGTGGCATGTGTGGGCCCGGCTGCTGACGTTGTCGCAGGCGAGGGCTGATGCGGCCGGGCTGATCTTCTGGGAGGTCAATGTCGACTCCACCATCTGCCGGGCACACCAGCATGCTGCCGGTGCCCGCCGGCGCGGTGCTGTGCAGAAGGAACCACCCGGCGGAGTGAGCGCCGAACCTGAAGACCATGGACTGGGCAGGTCGCGAGGCGGGTTCACCACGAAGATTCATCTGGCGTGTGAGCAGGGACAGAAGCCGTTGTCGCTGCTGATCACCGCCGGGCAGCGCGGTGACAGTCCGCAGTTCGAGCCGGTCCTGAACGCGATCGGGGTGCCCCGGCCTGGTGCCGGCCAGCCGAGAAACCGCCCGCTGCGGGTGCGAGGCGATAAGGCGTACTCTTCACGCGCGAGTCGCGCCTACCTGAGCAGACGTGGCATCAGGTGCACGATTCCTGAGCCGGTCGATCAGGTCCGCAACCGCCACCGCCACGGCCGTGGCGGTGGCCGGCCGCCCTTCTTCGACCGCGAGGACTACAAGGCCCGGCACGCGGTCGAGTGCGGGATCAGCCGTCTCAAGCAGCGCCGGGCCGTGGCAACCCAGTTCGACAAACTTGCGGTTCGGTTCGAGGCGACGGTTCAGGTCGCGGCGATTCATCAGTGGCTGTGAACCCTCAGCCTGCCGTCGTGCGGATGCCTCGGCAGGAAAGGACGGGCCTGCGGTTATTACGGAGGAAGGGCGCGTTTCCTGGCATTGGCGCGGGGCGGTGTGCATGGGGTTGCACCTTCCGTAGCGGCATGTGGTCCGGTGGACGTACGTCCCGA
>NZ_JBSFDA010000139.1:0-27315 GCF_053593675.1 Streptomyces sp. NPDC002156
CACCGCGTCGGCCTGGAAGGGGCTCACGGCGGAGGCGACCTGGGCACCCTTGCCCGCGTCGGTCACGAGCTTCTGGATCACCGCGCGGTTCTCGCAGGAGGCCCCACCGTGACCGCAGACGCGACCACAGACGAGATCCGAGGCACAACACAGGGCACCGCCCCCACCCCCCTCTCCGTCCTGGACCTGGTCACAGTCGGCTCCGGCCACACCGCCACCCAAGCCCTCCAGACCAGCGTCGCCCTCTCCCGCCTCACGGAATCCCGCGGCTTCCACCGCTACTGGGTAGCAGAGCACCACTCCATGCCCGGCGTAGCCTCCTCCTCACCCGCCGTGATCCTCGCCCACCTCGCCGCCCACACCCACCGCATCCGCCTCGGCTCCGGCGGAGTCATGCTCCCCAACCACGCCCCCCTGGTCATCGCGGAACAGTTCGGCACCCTCGAAGCGATGGCCCCGAACCGCATCGACCTGGGCCTCGGCCGAGCCCCGGGCACGGACGGCGCGACCGCCGCGGCCCTCCGCCGCACGGACCGCCTCAACGAGGGCGCAGACGACTTCCCCCAGCAACTGGCGGAGCTGACCCGCTTCCTGGACGACGACTTCCCGACCGGCCACCCCTACCACCGCATCCACGCGATCCCGGGCCCGATCCAGTCCACAACCCCGGGCGGAGTCCAGTCGACCCACCGCCCGCCCATCTGGCTGCTCGGCTCCTCAGGCTTCAGCGCCCGCCTGGCCGGCGTCCTGGGCCTCCCCTTCGCCTTCGCGCACCACTTCTCCGCGCAGAACACCGTCCCGGCCCTGGACCTCTACCGCGAGTCCTTCCAGCCCTCCGCTGTCCTCGACGCCCCGTACGCCCTCATCGGCGTCTCCACCCTCGCGACGGACGACGAGAACGAGGCCCGCCGCCAGGTCCTGGCGATGGGTCTCAACATGGCGCGTCTGCGCTCCGGCCGGCCGGGCCTGTTCCCGACCCCGGAGGAGGCGGAGGCCTACGAATTCAGCCCGATGGAACGGGAGTTCATCAACTCCTGGATGACGAACATCATCCACGGCACGGCGGACGAGGTCCGCACAGGCCTGGACGACCTCCAGAAGCGCACAGGGGCGGACGAGTTGATGCTGACGGCCCACGCCCACCGGGGCGACCTGCGGCTGCGCTCGTACGAACTGATCGCGGACGCGTACGGCCTGCCGACAGCCTGAAGGAGCCGCAGGGGTGGATGAAGCCGACGGCCGACGGGACGGCCAACTCACCCCTGCCGACAGGCACTTCCCCCCATCAGCACCGAAATCCGATCCGCCCCCACAGGCCGCGAATAAAGCCACCCCTGCCCCGTGTCGCACCCGATACGCCGCAACCGAGCCGCCTGCGCCGCCGTCTCCACGCACTCGGCGGTGACCGTCAGCCCCAGCCGGTGCGCGAGCTGGATCATCGCCTCGACGACGATCTCGTCGGCCGGATTCGGCGCGACGCCCTCACCCTCGTACTGGAACCCGCGAACGAAGGATCCGTCCAGTTTCAGTACTGACACGGGCAGCCGGCTGAGGTAGGCCAGGTTCGAATACCCCGTGCCGAAGTCGTCGATCGCGATGCCCACCCCCATGTCACTGAGTGCCTGGAGTGCCTGGAGGGGCCGCCCGGCGGAGCCCATGACCGCCGATTCCGTCAGTTCCAGCTGGAGCAGCTGCGCGGGCAGGCCCGTCTCCGCGAGGATCTCCGCCACGTCCGCGACGAGATCCGAGTCCCAGACCTGACGTACCGCCACGTTCACGCTCACGAAGATCGGCGGCTCGTCCGGGCGTTCGAGCTGCCAGCGGCGGGCCTGGCGGCAGGCCGTGGCGAGGACCCAGCGCCCCAGCTGCACGATCGAACCGTCCTCCTCGGCCAGCCCGATGAAGCGATTCGGCGTCAAGGTGCCGAACTGGGGGTGGTGCCAGCGCACCAGCGCCTCGACACCGTGCACCCGGCCGTCCTCCATGCCCACCAACGGCTGGTAGTCCAGGGCGAATTCACCCCGCTCGATGGCCGGCCGGAGCGTGGAGGACAGCGCCTGGCGGGTCATCCGGTGGGCGTTGCGCTCGGGGTCGAAGAGCGTCCAGCGGGACTTGCCGTCGGCCTTCGCCCAGTACAGGGTCGTGTCCGCGGCCTGCATCAGGCCCGTGGGGGTCGTGCCCGCCGCATGCCGTTCCACGACACCGATCGAGGCGGATACGGACACCCGCTGACCGGCGAGGTCGAAGGGCAGCTGGAGCGCCTTCAGCACCGACTCGGCCAGGTCCGCGAGTTGGTCGGTGCCCGTCGAGTCCTCGACCAGCAGCGCGAACTCGTCGCCGCCCAGTCTCGCCACCAGCGGCGCGACAGCTCCCGGGTTCCCCCGGGCGAGACCCGCCTCCTCCGCGCAGCGCGTGAGACGCTCGGCCACGGCGGCGAGCAGCCGGTCGCCGACACGATGGCCGAGAGTGTCGTTGACGGCCTTGAAACCGTCGAGGTCCAGGTAGCACAGACCGATCCGGCCCGTCCCGCTCTGCTCGTACGACTCCGCCTCCAACGCCGCCGACAGCCGCTCGAAGAACAGCGCGCGGTTGGGCAGCCGGGTCACCGGATCGTGCATCTGCAAGTGCCGCAGCCGCGCCTGGAGTTCACGGCGCGCACTGATGTCGGCGACGGACAGCAGGACGCCCTGGCCCCCGTACGCCCGAGCCCCCAGCGCCCCCTCGGGTCCCTCCGTGGGCAGCGGCGCGACCGTGACCTGCGCCCAGAGGGAGTGCCCGTCGGGGTGTTTGAGACGGCGCGTGCAGCGCAGTCGTGCCTGTCGGCCGCGCAGGACCTCGCGGTACGCGTGCCACGCCCGCGTGTCGGACGCCAGGTCCACCAGATCGGCGGCGACCCGCCCGGCCAGCGCTTCCGGGGCGATGCCCAGCAGCGTGCCCAGCGACTCGTTCGCCTCCACGATCAGGCCCTCGCGGTTCACCACGGCCATCGCCAGCGGGGCCGCCGCGAACGCCGCACGCAGCAGGTTCGTACCCCCGGCCACGCGGGAGGATGACGTAGAGGACGTGGTGAAGTTACTCAGTGTGACGGCCGGCCGGACGAGTTCTACCGCGGGCGCCGGCCCTTCGGACGTTCCGCTCACCGCTCGCTCCCGCAGTGCACTCGGTCTTCATATGGATCCCGTCGGGCGGCCGACCGGGCGGCAAACCGCCGCCCTGGCCAGGTCCGTGCAGGAAAGTGTCAGGGAAGTGCCAGGAAAGTGTGCCGATCATAGAGGCTGGCCCCAAGCCCTTCCAGCCACTGTCCAGTGTCCATGAACGACCGCCGGTTCTGACAGATCGTTTCTGCCCGCGCCTGGACGGGTTCCTTCGCCCTCGATCGGTTGTGACGTTCCGTGAGTGTTTCGGGGTGTCGCTCCACAACGGGTGAGTCCTCACATGCTTGTCAGCATGCCCGGTCGACCCCTGTTCGACGCCCAATCACCCTTCTGGTGCAGACAAACAGGGCATATAAACACAAGATCACACAGGCTGGGTTGCGGTGTCCCCGAACCGCATCCGGAGGTCTGCGTGCTGCGTCAGCTCCCCCTCAAGGGGCTCACCCGTGACGCCCTGACGGGGCTCAAGGGGCTCGCGTGCGACGGACCGCGCCCCCGACTGCGCAGCACCGCCGCCGTCCTCACCACCATGACGGCCCTCGCCGCCACCTCCATCATCGCGGACCCCTCGGTCGCCGAACCCTTCTCGGCACAGCCCTGCGCCCTGCAACGCACCGACGCCCACCACTCGGAGGGCCTGGACACCTGGAACGCGGCCTATCCGCGCCCGTCCCGCGCCCTCGACGCCGTGATGGTGTTCCTCTCCTTCCCGGACGCGCCCCCGCGCACCACCCCCACCGAACTGGCCGCCGACCACTTCCCGGCCACCAGCGACTTCTTCGACCGCGCCTCGTACGGCCGATTCACGCTGCGCCCGCACCCGCTCCAGCGCTGGCTCCGCATGCCGAAGCCGTCCACCGCGTACGCCATACAGCGGGACTGGAGCGCAGCCCACCGCGCCGCCTATCTGCGCGACGCGCTCGCCACCGCCGACCGTGAGGTCGACTTCTCGCGCTACGACATCGTCTACTTCGTGGCCGACCCGGACGCGCCCGGCGTCGACTCCGACGCGACGAAGGTCGTCAACCTGGACGTCCCGCTGCGGGCCGACGGCACGGACATCCGCCGCGTCGTCACCGTCTTCGAGAACCACCCGCCCGACCGGCTCGTCCTCGCCCACGAGACCGGCCACGTCTTCGACCTGCCCGACCTCTACCACCGGCCCATGGACGGCAAGGGCGACTGGGACACGTACGTCGGCGACTGGGACCTGATGGGCAGCCAGTTCGGACTGGCGCCGGACCTGTTCGCCTGGCACAAGTGGAAACTCGGGTGGCTGCAACCGCGCCAGGTGGCGTGCGTACGCGGGGGAGGTTCGACCCGCCTGACCCTGGAAACGCTGGGAGCCCATCCGGCTACGACCGCGTACGCGAACGCGGGTGGCGAAGCGGGCGCGGCCGGCGCACCGGTCTTCGGGCAGGGGGACGGGGTGAAACTGGCCGTCGTGCGGACCGGGGCCGACCGGGCGCTCGCCTTCGAGGCCCGGGGGACGACGGGCAACGACAGCGCGACGTGCACACAGGGCGTCCTCGTCTACCGGGTGCAGAGCGGGGCCGAGTCGGGCGGCGGCCCGGTCGAGGTGGTCGACGCCCATCCGCGTACCGAGGCCTGCTGGGAGGACTCGGTCTACCCGCCCCTCGCGGACGCGCCCGTCGCCCTCGGCGAGAGCTTCACGGTGCCGGGCGAGAACGTCCGCGTGGAGGTGGAGGGCCGTACGCCGTCGGGGGCGTGGACGGTGGAGATCACGTCCGGCTGAGCCGAGCGGCAGCGAAGGGACTGCGGAAACGACGTTGGCGGGACTGTTCGAAAACAGCCCCGCCAATCGACCAACAAAGTGCGCCGCCAGGGACTCGAACCCCGGACCCGCTGATGCTGTGTCATCCGGGGGATAACCCCCGGACCCCCAGCCGCCCCTGTCGAACCCCTGACCATCCCTGTGCGCCGGAGTGGCTCATCTCAACACCGAAGGCCCCCCGCTTTCGCAGGGGGCCTTCGATCGTCTGTGCGCCGCCAGGGACTCGAACCCCGGACCCGCTGATTAAGAGTCAGCTGCTCTAACCAACTGAGCTAGCGGCGCCTGCTGACGTCGTAGACCTTAGCACCCTGATCGGCGGGAGGAAAAATCGATATCCGCAGGCCACCGGAGACGGCGGCACGGGCCGCTCGTACGGCCGCCCAGAGCAGGATCTCCGGGCCCGGAAGCCAGGGACGGCAGGTGTCGGGGGCGACGACCCAGCGGGATTCGGGGCGGGGCCTGCCCTCGGTGACCTGTTCATACTCGGTGTCGTCGGTCGCCAGCGCGGGGACGGTCACGGCGTCGCCGCGGCCGTGGCACAGGAGCGGCGGAACCGAGTGCCGACGCCCGGTACCGGGGTCGTCGTCATCGCCGCACTCGCCGGCGGAGCCCCACTCCTCCCACCTCAGAAGCGAGGGCAGTCGCTGGGCGGTCCCCAGCGCCGCGAACAGGAGGATCCGGCCCCGGTAGGCGGCCACCGGGCCCGAGCCGGGACCCTCGTCCCAGAGGCGGTCGAGCATCCTCCGGCCGAAGACGGCAGGCGCGTTGACGACGTCGAACGCGGTGCCGCAGGGCAGGACGAGCGGGGCGGTGGGCCGCTCGGCCCAGAGCGAGAGCGTGCTGCGCGGATACGTTCCTGCGGAGGCGAGCCATGCGGCGCCCTCCGAGGTGACTCCCGAGACATCCGAATAAGTGCTGCTCATGACGTCTAGATCTACCGGCAGTGAGCGCGCGATCTCCGAGGGTTGCCGGAAACCGGGACAGGAGGGGGCGAGCTGGAGTACCTTGCCCTACTGCATATGCCGCACGGACTTTCGAGGCAGGGCCGGTCCGAGCCGGTAACGAGCGTGTCCGACCAGGTCAGAGGTCAGACCGGGTCGACGTGACCGTGGCCATGGCCCCCGCCACTGCTGCCCCCGCCGCTCGCGTTCTCCCCGCCGCCGCGCAGCAGCTCACGGCCGTACTCGACCATCTTCTTCGCGTAGTCCTCGGTCCACTCGGCGCGCTCCGCGATGTCGGCGGTCGTCAGCCGGTCGAAGCGACGCGGGTCGGCGAGCTGGGCCGCCGCCATCGCCTGGTATTCGACCGCGCGGTCGGTCGCGGCACGGAACGCCTGGGTCAGCTCCGTGGCGCGGGTCAGCAGCGCGCGGGGGTCGTCGATCGACTCCAGGTCGAAGAAGTGCTCCGGGTCGTCGGCCACTTGCGTGGGCTCGAAGAGCAGGGGCGCGGGGCGTAGCCGCGGTTCGTTGCGACGCGGCGTGGGCTCCGCCATGTCTTCTCCTCCTCGTACGGTTCCGCACCGTTCGTACGTACCGCTCACGCACCAGGGCATGTACGGCACACGGTCGACAGGCCCGCCGGTCGAGCCGGGCCACCGTCCATTGTCCCCCGCCCGCGCAAGTAGGCCACGGCCTCACCCGAAAGGGCACCTGATCTGCGGCTACGGCGGCGTGGGGCGGCGTCTGCCCGGTCGGCCGGCGGAGTGCGGGTCACGGCCGCCACGCCACCCGGTGCTCGGCGAGATGCGACAGCATCGCATGGTTGGCCTCCCAGCCGTCGGGGAACTTCACCGTCACCCCCAGCTGTACCGGTTCCGTCGACGGATGGTCGTCCAGGAGGTCGGTCACGCCTGCCCGGCACACCACCACGCATGCGTGCCGGTGTCTGGAGGCCAGGACGCAGAGGCGGCCCGTTTCCAGGTGGAAGGCGGTGGCGTCGGGGCGGCCGGAGAGGGGGTGCAGGACGACCGTCACGTCGAACTCCCGGCCCTGGAGCCGGTTCGCCGTGTCGACGGTGACGTCCTCGACGCCCAGTTCGGCGAGCGCCGCCCGGACCGCCGCCGCCTGGTCCCGGTGCGCGGTGCCGACCGCGATCCGGTCGGCCGTGAGAGGCGTCGGCTCGGGGCCGCGTTCCGAGGTGGCCGCGCCGCCCCGGTCCAGCATGCGGCGTACGACCATCGCGACCGCGCGTACCGCCTCCGGGTCCGTACGAGGGGTGTGCCGGGCGGGGAGCTCCAGCAGGCCCCAGCCCGTTTCGGCTGCCTCGTCCAGGACCCGGTCCGGGCCCGAGCCGTCCGACGGGACCGCGAAGGCGAGCCGCCGGTCGCCGTGGCCGGTGCCGCTGCGGAACGGCGTGTACGGGTAGAACGCGGCCGAGACGAGCGGCGCCGCCGAGGCCGGGAGCCGCCAGGACACCGGCAGGCGGTGCTGGGGCAGCTCGGGGTTGTGGGCCAGGAGGGTCGTGACCGCCGAGGCCGACGGGTCGTACGACAGGCCCGCCCACTGCTCCGCGCCGACGATCGAGAAGGGGTCCAGCTGACCCGGGTCACCCACGAACAGCGCCCGCTCGAAGAGTCCGGCGACGGCGAGCAGCGCGTCCGAGCGCATCTGGTACGCCTCGTCCACGATCGCGTGCCGCCACGGCTCGTCGACCTTGACGTGGGCCCACTTGGCGGCCGTCGAGATGACCACGTCCAGGCCCGCCAGCTCGGCCGCCTTCGCGGACTTCCGTACGTTCGGCAGGTCGTCCAGCGCCTTGTCGTACGGGTCGGCGTCACTGCTGTGCAGGCGCCCCACCGGCAGCTCGGGGTTCTTCTCGGCGAGCCGGACGACAAGGTCGTCGACCTGGGCGTTGGTCTGCGCGATGACCATCAACGGCCGCCCGGCCTCGGCCAGTTCGAGCGCCGCCCGGACCACGAGCGTCGACTTGCCGGCCCCGGGCGGCGAGTCCACGACGACCCCGCGGTGGGTGCCGTGCAGCGTGTCGCGCAGGATCGCGTCGGTGGCCCGGCCGGCGGCGGCCCCGGGGTCGAAGGAGGCCTGCGGGGTGCGGGCGGCGGTCACAGGGGGCCTTCCTCGGGGGTGGGGCGGAGGGAAGGGGCGAGACGGGGCTCGCGAGTGCTGGGGGCGGAAGTGCTCCTGCGCGAGCGGGTGGCCATCCGGGCGTCCCCCTCGACGCCGTGGCCGGGCCGTCGAGCGCCGACGGCCGAACCGCCCCTTCGTGAACCGGCGTTCACAGCACGTCCTCCTCGGTCACCGCGTCGGGCTCCGGAACCGTCGTCGCCGCCTGCTCGCCCGGGGGTCCGCCATGTGTCCACGGGGTCTGGTCCGCGTCCGGGAGCTTCGCGCCGCCCCGCTGTTCGTGCTCGAAGAGGGTGAAGCAGACGAGGTCGCCCTTCTCCGGGACCGACCCGGCCTCCGGCTCCTTGCCCCGGCCCATCTTGTCGACCACCCGCAGGACGATCACCGAACCCTCCGCTCCCGAACCCTCCGCGCCCGGACCGTCCTCAGGGCCGTCCTCGTGGCGTACGAACTCCGCCGCCTGTGGCTTGCCGCCCAGTGAGCGGTACACCTTCGCGCGCTCCCCGAGCTGCGGGCGGTCGTCCGTGCGGACGGTGACCAGCGGGCGCGGACTCGGGCGCTTGCCCTCGCTGTACGTCATGACGACATCGATGACCTCGCCCGCGAACGCCTCCCCGGACAGCCGCCGCCCCGCCATCACCAGCGGGTCGTCCAGGGCCTCCTGAGCCTCCAGACGGGCCTGTTCGCGCTCGCGCGTGGCGAGTTTGTTCGCCGCCGTCACCGCGTCGTCGCGGCGCGGCTGCGGGGGCTCGCCCGCGGTGACCCGGTCGCGGTGGCCGGTGAACGACCAGCGGTCGCGCGTCCACCGGTCGGCCGCGTGGGCACCCTCCGGCAGGGCCCGCAGCAGGTCGAGGCCGTGCCACACCGCGTCCCAGGTGGGCCGCGTACGGCTCTCGACGAGGGCGTGCAACTCCCGCTCGGCGGCGGTGAGTTCACCCAGTCGGTCGTCCGCCTCCAATCCGTCCTCGGCGGCGGCGTGTGCCGTCCGCGCGCGGTTGAAGCGCTCGATCGCGGGGGCCAGCAGCTTGTTGTCGAACGCCGGGTCCGTCGCCGGACCGGCCGGCGGGCACAGCAACTGCCCCTTCGCGTCCCGCGCCAACTCGGCCCGCAGCGCGGCCTCGGCGCCCGACTCCCCGTCCGGCGGGTCGATCCAGGCGAGCAGCGCGCTCAGATGCTGGTCCTCCAGCGTGGACTGCCCGGTGGCCCAGTGCCGCGACAGCACGTCCGTCAGCGCCAGGAGCAGCGCGGAGCCGGGGACCCGGGCCCGCTCCCCGTAGTGCGTGAACCAACGGCCGAGCAACGGCACCCGGGGCGGGGCGGGATGCGGCGTCTCCGGGTCCTGTTCCGCCGTACGCCGGAAGCGCATCGAGCGCCCCAGCAGACGGACGAAGTCGATGCCGGCGCGGCTCGGGAGGATCAACTGGGGTGCGTCCGCGCACAGTTCGACCTCGACCTTGACCCTCTTGCCGGTCTCCGGGTCGGTCTCGTTGCGCTCGGCGGCCTCCACGGCGTCGGCGTAGGAGTCGATGAACGGCAGGACGACGTCCGCCAGTTCGGCGAGGAACGCGAACCTGAGGTCGCGGTCGCGCGGCTGCGGTACGACGAGCAGACGCGGCGCGTCCCGGTCGTCGCCGACCAGCGCGCCCAGCGGAGCCCCGGCCTCACCGGCGGTGGTCAGCGGTACGAGGACCAGCGGCCGCTCGGAGAGGTGGCGGTGCCGGACGGTCGCGGTGGGCTGCGCGCGGCCTGTGCTGACGGCTTCCAGACGGGCGAGAGTGGCGATCAGCGACATGCGGCCCCCTCCAAAGACGGCGGAAGGGACACGCTCGGGGTGTTCAGCGCCTCCGCGCGCAGGGCTGCCGCTCTGCGCAGCGCGGCCACCGTCGGGTCCTCGGGGTCGCCGGACCGGCCGTGGGCCGCCGCCAGGACGTCGTCGACCGTGGTCAGGGCGCCCAGTTCGGCCCGTACGGAACGGCCCAGGGACGTCACCGCGCCCCGCGCGCGGGAGCGGTCCCGGCAGTGGAAGGCCAGCTCGCACGCGGACAGGCACTCCGGCGCGTACTCCGCGGGCACCGACTCGACCGCGGCCGTCAGTTCGGCGGTGGGCAGGTCCGGGGCGAAGCAGGTGCCCTCGGGGAGGGTGTCGGCGATGTCCTCGATCCGGGTCAGCCGGGACAGCTGGCGGCCGGTCACCGCGCGCTGCTTGCGGACGTCGACCGCGGACGCCGCCGGGAGGTTGGAGAAGTCCTTCGGGCAGACCAGCAGGACGCGGTGGTTGACGGTCGGCGCCGGGGCGGTGCCGTCCTGGGTGAGCCGGGCGGCGACCTCCTCCAGTGCCAGTACGTACACCGCGGCCTGGCGGGCCGCCGCGCCCACCTTCGCGGGGTCCGCCGAACCGTCCAGCATCGGGAAGGACTTGATCTCCACGACCGTCCAGCCGCCGTCCGGGTGGACGACCACCGCGTCCGGCTCCAGGAAGGCGGGTGAGCCCGCGACGTCCAGGGCGAGCATCGGGTGGTCGAGAAGCGTCCAGCCGCCCGCACCGCTCTCGCTCCTCGCCAGGTGGGCGTCCCGCAGAGCCAGTGCAGTCCGCGCGGTGCGGCCTTCCGGGCCGGTCGCCGTGAGGTCGGGGACCTCGGCCTCCGTCGGCGGTACGGCACCCGGGTCCAGCTTCTCGTGCACCAGCCGGAGCAGTTCCGCGCCGCCGTCGGCCTTCACCCGGGCCTCGAAGGTGTTGCCGCGCGCCAGCGCGAACTGGGACTGCCCGAAGCCGGACGGTGAGCCCAGCGCGCTCGCCAGCGTCGCCTTGTTCACCCCCGCGCCGTCCAGGATCGAGCGCCGCTTGCACCCGGGGTTGGCGGCGAGGGCCGCGAGGGCACGCGCGTCCAGCGCCTTCGGCGGTACGTCCGGACCGCGCAGCTCAGCGAGCCGCTGCCGCAGCGCCGTCCCCGGCGTCCGCGGAAGCGGCACCGGGCTCGGCCCCTGGGCCCGGCCCTGCCCCTGGCCCGAAGACGGACTCGCGCTGCCTTGGAATTCGCTCACGCGGGGCAGTCTGGCATCCACCACTGACAATTGAGGCCCCTGCGCCGCGAGAGCGCGCTGAGCCGGGCGCGACGCGAGCCGTGATCCGTACCGTGATCCACACCTTCGCCCGGTCCGCGTTCCGCATGACGTACGGGGCGAGGAGCAGCCCGAGGCCCATCACGGCGGCGCCCGCGACGGCGTCGAGGAGATAGTGGTTGGCGGTGCCCATCACCACGATCGTGGTGATCAGCGGGTACGCGACGCCCAGGACCTTGGTGGTGCGCGTACCGCCGTACCGCCACAGCATCACTCCGCACCACAGGGACCAGCCGACGTGCAGGCTCGGCATCGCCGCGTACTGGTTGGTCATGCTGCCGAGCCCCCGCGGGGCGCTGGCCTGGCCGCCCCACCAGCCCCACGAGCTGTACTGGGCCATCGTGTCCACGAAGCCGTGACCGGGATCGAGGAGCCGGGGCGGGCAGGTGGGCAGCAGGGTGAAGCCGATGAGCCCGATGAAGGTCGAGGTCATCAGCCAGGTGCGGGCCGCCCGGTAGCGGACGGCGCGGGACCGGAAGAGCCAGATCAGGATGGCGGGGGTGACGATGTAGTGCAGCGACGCGTACCAGAAGTCGGCGGGTATGCCGATCCAGGGTTCGCGGGTGAACAGGCGGTTGAGCGGGTGCTCGGCGTTGAGCCAGAGGTCCTTCTCGAACCTGAGGATCGCCAGGCCGTGCTCGACGGCGGTCGACTCGTTGCCCTTCACCAGCAGGCGTCCGGCGGAGTAGCACGCGTAGACCAGCAGGATCAGTGGCAGCTCGGTCCACCAGCGGAGGCGGGTGGGAGCGACGGGCTCCGTCGGTGCAGTATCGGTCCGCGGCATCCGATCTCTCTCCCACTCTCTGTCCCCGTCGAGCTGCGCCTCCGGTCGTCGGTGGCCTGCGGTTCGTCCGATTTTACGGTGTACGTGAACGCCCCATCAGGCGCCCCTGTCACACAGGACGCAAAGATCGACCCCCGGGTTGCCCCCGCACAGCGTGCGCGATGATGGAGGGGTCCCGCTTTGCTTTTCCGCCTTTCGGTACCCCTGATTCACTTGATCGCCCCCTGACGTTCGCCTCTTACCTCGTCCGCCACGCTCACCGTCTCCCCCGGAAGGGTCTCTCATGGCACCGCGCATCCTGCTGGCCCGGCACGGACAGACGGAGTGGTCGCTGGCCGGCAAGCACACCGGCAGGACCGACGTCCCCCTCCTGGAGGAGGGCCGACACGGCGCCAAACTGCTCGGCGAACGTCTCCACCGGCCGCCCTTCGACGGCCTCTCCGGGGTCGAGGTGCGCACGAGTCCGCTGGCACGCGCGCGGGAGACGTGCGAGATAGCCGGCTTCGGCGAGCGGGCGACCGAGTGGGACACGCTGATGGAGTGGGACTACGGAACGTACGAGGGCATGACCCCGGCGGAGATCCAGGCTGTCCGGCCGGGTTGGCTGATCTGGCGGGACGGGGTCCCTGGGGGCGAGAGCCTGGAGTCGATGTCCGCGCGCGCGGACGAGGTGGTGGAGTGGGCGCGGTCGATGGACCGAGACGTACTGGTGTTCGCACACGGCCACATACTCCGCACGATCGGCGCCCGCTGGCTGGGCCTCCCGCTCGACTTCGCATCCCGCATCAGACTGAACCCGACGTCACTGTCGGTACTGGGCTGGGCGTACGACGCCCCGGCGATAGAGACCTGGAACGACGTGGGCCACCTGACCGGCTGAGGGTGCTGGTGCCGGGGGTGGGTCGCGCAGCCCGGCGCTGTACGGGGTGCCGCTCTCGCTGGGACGGGAGCCGCCCCTAGCGGCACGCATGCCCGCAGCTATGCGGGTTCGACGGGCACCGCCAGGATGGGCACCGCCCAACGGCACAGGTGCCCGCAGCTAGGCGGGTTGACGGGCATCACGAGCGCCTGCAGCCGGGTGGACTGGGCGGGCATCGCGCGTGCCCGCAGCCTGACAGTGCGGTGCCTGCGAACTCCGCCCGCTGGGGCGCCCTTAGGGGCGCGGGGAACTGCGCGCTCAACCCCCACCGACCCGCAGTCGAACAGCGAGGGACGGGCGGGTCTTTGAGGGGCGCGAGGAACTGCGCGACCAGCCCCCACCCACCCGCAGCCGAACAGCGAGGGATGGCGGGGTTTCCAGGGGCGCGGGGAACTGCGCGACGAACCGCCACCCACCCGCAGCCGAGTCGCTCACGCCGTGCGCGGCACGCTCGCGTGGCGTTCCAGGAACGTCGACACCCCCGCCGCCCGCCGGTGAGGCAAAAGCACCCGAGCAGTCGCCGCCAGCATCGTCTGGATGCGCGACGACTGGACCTCGTCCAGCAGGTCCAGTACCCGCATACCCGCCGCCGCCGCCTCGTCCGGATGGCCACCACGGGCCAGGTCATCCGCCAACTCGGCCGTGTACAACGCGATGTTCCGCGTGAAGTGCGGGTTCTGAAGGTGCGCCGCCCGCCGTGCGTGCCGAGCCGCCCGCGGCCAGTCGCCCAGCGTCGACCAGCACTGCGCCTCAAGACCCTCCAGCTCGGCCTCGCCGTAGAAGCTCATCCACTCGGGATCGGCCTCCGAAGGCCCCCGCTCGTACAGCCCCTGCGCCCGCGCCAGCGCCTGCTCGCACCCCGCGCGGTCGGCGAGCCCCGCCCACCCGCCCGCCTCACGCAGCGCGAGCAGCGACATCAGCCGGGGCGAGCCCAGTGGCCGCGCCACGCGCTGAGCCGCCTGCGCCGCTCTGACCGCCTCGCGAGGACGCCCCGCATCGCGCGCGAGGAACGCCGTGTTGCAGAAGGCGTGCGCCTCCAGGGCCGCGTCCCCGGCCACCCGGGCCGTCGCCAGCGCCTCCGCGTAGTGCGAGCGCGCGTCGTCGAAGCGGCCCGAGTCGTGGGCCAGCCAGCCGACGGAGATGGCGAGTTCACCGGCGCCCGCGTGCAGCCGGTCGGCGGTGGTCTGCCGTACCGCGCCCGCGTCGAGCAGTTCGTAGGCGGCCCGCAGCGGAGCCGCCGCGCGCCGGTAGAGACCGTCGGCGCCGTGCCGGTCGTCGAGCAGTCTGATCCGGCGTACGGCCTCTTCCAGGGCCCCCGCCTCGCCGGCGCCGACGCGGCGCATGGGACGGCCCGCGGCCGAAGCCTCGTATGTGAGCCCGAAGGGGCTCAGGGAGGCGGCTGCCACAGTGGCACCGCCCGCCATGAATGCGCGACGCAGCACGTCGCTCTCCTCGTAGTTGTCGTGCGTTTCGTACGGGTACTGCGTGTCGTACGTGTCGGGTGTTTCTTGTGCGTCCTGCGTGTCATACGGCTCGTGCACCCCCGCTGTCTCACCGGTGCCGGACGGCGGGATCGCGAGGTGCGCAGGGGGCGTGTCCCCTGTTTCGCGCGCCCCACGCCCGCGCACCGAAGCGCGGGGTGCGAACCCCAGGTCGGCGAGTGTCCGTCCGGGGAACATGTGCAGGAACACCCGTTCGTACGCGTAGTTGGGGCAGCGGATCTCGCCCGCCTCGACCCGGCCGATGTAACGCGCGTCACAGCTCACCCGCTCCCCGATCTCGCGGGCGGCCCGCCGTACCGCCGCGGCGAACTCGCCCGGAGAGCGCTGCCCGCGCAACTGCCGAAAGGCGAGGTTCGGCCGTGGCGGCCGTGGGGACTGCGACGAGGTCACCGTTGACGACGTCATGGCCGGGCCCTCTCTGCGAACCGTCGAACCGTGCCGGAATCCTGGCGAGTTGGAACAGTTATCCATCGGACGCCCTGTTTCCGGCGGGCAAGAACGTACCCGCTGTGCACGACCCACCACGCGGGGTTTGGCTACAAACCGGATATCTCATCCACGATCTGCCATGAACTGCCATCCTTTGCGGCGGTCTTGTGCCGTAGCCGTTGACGTTCTGGCGCGTTGAGCCTGGTGGACCGGGAGCCACCCGAACTCCCGACCCACTCGCACTAGGAGGGGTTCCGTGGTGGAGGCCGGGATGGAGATCAGCCAGAGCACCGATCCGTGTACGCCGTTCAGAACGCGTACAGCACCCGCGTTGCCCGACTGCGATCTGGTGACGGTCCCGGCCCGGCAGGGGCTGGAAGCGGTCGACATCCTGCGCAGGGGTGCCGGCGACGCGGTCGGCCCCGTACTGCACGACGACGGCTGCGACACCCTCGCCTTCCTGGTCCCGCCGGGCACCGCCGCCGCCTGGGACGTCCCCGGAAGCACCTGCACGGAGACCAATGGGCGTGGCCTGAGCCTCGCGGTCCCCGATCCCGAACCCCCGGTCGAGGGCTCGGACTGGCTGCTCCCGCCCGGCGAGGCGGACCTGGCCACCGACCCGGCGGTGCTCCGCGCGGCCCTCGGCGAAGCGGCCCGGCTCATCGAGGCCGCCGACAACCGGCACTGAGCCGGTGGCCCCGATAATGGGGGAATGGGAAAGTCCAGAAACGCGCGGCGCGGACAGCCGGCCGCCGAGGCCGTCGTCGAGACGGTCGACGGCGGGCTCGCCGAGCTGATCCCCGACCGGGACCGGGCGCGCGCCTGGACACTGCTCCTCGACGGCGCCCCGCAGTCCCATGTCGACCTCGACGACCCGGCGTACCTCTCCTTCGAGTACCAGCGCCGCCTCGGTCATGTGATCGACCTCGTCGCCCCGCCCGGCAAGCCGGTCCAGGTCGTACACCTCGGCGGCGGCGCCCTCACCCTCGCCCGGTACGTCGCCGCGACCCGCCCCCGGTCCACCCAGCAGGCCGTCGAACGGGACGCGGCCCTCGTCCAACTGGTCCGCCGCGAGCTGCCGTTGGACCCGAACGCCCGGATCCGGGTGCGCTCCACCGACGCCCGCGAAGGACTCGCCAAGGTCCCCGACGGCTGGGCCGACCTCGTCATCGCGGACGTGTTCAGCGGCGCCCGCACCCCGGCCCACCTGACGTCGGTCGAGTTCCTGACGGACGTACGCAGGGTCGTGAACGACGCCGGCTGCTACGCCGCGAACCTCGCCGACGGGCCGCCGCTCGCCCACCTGCGCGGCCAGATCGCCACCGTGGGAGTCGTCTTCCCGGAGCTGGCCCTGATCGCCGACGCGGCCGTGCTGCGGGGGAAACGGTTCGGCAATGCCGTGCTCGTCGCCTCCGCGCACCCGCTGCCCATCGCCGAACTGACCCGCCGCGCGGCCTCCGACCCGCACCCCGCCCGCCTCGAACACGGGCGCGCCCTCACCGACTTCACCGGCGGCGCCGTACCGGTCACGGACGCGGCGGCCGTCGCCTCACCGGCGCCACCACCGTCGGTGTTCCGCTGAGCCGGCCGGTCGCCGGTCAGTAGGTGAGGATCTGGACGTGCGGCGGGCCGTCGTGCCAGGTGCAGAACACCGACACCCGGTCCGCGCCCGCGCTGAACTCCACCCGGATCCAGGTCTCCGTCTTGAACACCTGCATCGACCAGCCCGCTCCCGGCGTCGCCGACACGAGCGTCGCGTAGTCCGTCCCGAGGTCGAACACCGCCCGCCCGCCGTCGGTGTCGTACGCCTTCACCGTGGACGGGATCTTGGAAGCGGTCGCGCTCGGGGTGGGAGTCGGAGTGGGCGTGGCGGACCGACTGGGTTCCTGGGTCGGAGTCGGTGTCGGTGTCGGGCTCGTCGCCGTGGGCAGCGGCTTCGGCGTCTGCGCCGCGGGCTCCTGCACGATCGACTTCTGCCGCACCGAGTCGGCCGCCGTGATGGGGAGCGCGCGGGGCGGGTCGTACGCCGTTCCCGCCATCACCGTGTGCACACCCCACCACGTCATCGTGGCCGCCGCGCCCGTGGCCAGCGTCCACGCCAGAAGGTGTACGAGTCCTCTGCGCATCGCCGGTCATACTGCCTCACGCGCCCCACCGGTGTCGCCTGTTGCCGACCGGGAGCGGCTGTGGAGGAGTTATCCACAGGGCCGGACCCGGCTCGCCGGATTGGCGTACGGTGCGGCGCATGGCAAGTGTGCTCGTGGTCGAGGACGACCAGTTCGTGCGCTCCGCCCTCATCCGGCATCTGACCGATGCCGCGCACCTCGTGCGCAGCGTCGGCACCGCCCTTGAGGCGCTGCGCGAGGTCGCCCACTTCCGTTTCGACGTGGTGATCCTGGATCTCGGTCTGCCCGATCTCGACGGGTCCGAGGCCCTCAAGATGCTGCGCGGAATCACGGACGTGCCCGTGATCGTCGCCACCGCGCGCGACGAGGAGACGGAGATCGTCCGGCTGCTCAACGCGGGCGCGGACGACTACCTCACCAAACCGTTCTCGGTCGAACACCTGTCGGCCCGCATGGCCGCCGTACTGCGCCGCGCCCGCACAGCGCCCGCGGACACTCCTCCCTCCTCCGTCATCCGCGTCGGCGGCCTGGCCATCGACCCGCTGCGCCGACAGGCCGAACTGGACGGCGTACGACTGGACCTGACCCGCCGCGAGTTCGACCTGCTCGCCTTCCTCGCCGGGCGACCCGGTGTCGTCGTCGCGCGCAAGGAACTGCTCGCGGAGGTGTGGCAGCAGTCGTACGGCGACGACCAGACGATCGACGTCCATCTGTCGTGGCTGCGGCGGAAGTTGGGCGAGACGGCGGCGCAGCCCCGCTATCTGCACACCCTGCGGGGCGTCGGCGTGAAGCTGGCGCCGCCGGGAGCGGAGCCGCCGCTATGAGGTGGGCGCTGGTGAAAGTCTGCGTGGCGGTCACGACGATGGTCGTGGTGGCCTTCGCGGTGCCGCTCGGGCTGGTCATCCGGGAGATGGCCCGCGACCGTGCCTTCTCCAACGCCGAGCGGGAGGCCGCGGCCGTCGCCCCCGCCCTCTCCATCACCACCGACCGCGATCAACTGGAACGGGTCGTCGCCTCCGCGGGCTCGGACGCGGGCATGGCCGTGCACATCCCCGCGAGCGGGGGCACGAGCGCGGTCGATCTCGGGCGGCAGCGCGCCACCGACACCGACATCGAGGCCGTCCGGAGACTCGGCCGGGCCTCCACCACCGAGGTGTCCGGCGGGTCCACCCTCCTCCAGCCCGTCGCGATCGGCTCCGGCGCGATAGCCGTCGTCGAGGTGTACGTCCCCGAGGCCGAGGTCAGCAACGGCGTCGGCCTGGCCTGGGCGGTGCTCGCCGGCGTCGGGGCCGTCCTCGTCGTCGGTTCGGTCGCCGTCGCCGACCGGCTCGGCGTGCGCATGGTGCAGCCCGCCCAGCGCCTGGTCGAGGGCGCGCACGAACTGGGGGAGGGGAAGCTGGGCGCCAGAGTGCCCGAGGAAGGGCCGGCCGAACTGCGCCTCGCGGCGGTCGCGTTCAACTCGATGGCCGACCAGGTCGTACAACTGCTCGCAAACGAAAGGGAGTTGGCGGCGGACCTGTCCCACCGCCTCCGCACGCCGCTGACCGTACTGCGGCTGAACGCGGCCTCGCTGGGCGAGGGGCCCGCCGCCGACCAGACCCGGGCCGCGGTCGCCCAGCTGGAGCACGAGGTCGACACGATCATCCGTACCGCCCGCGAGGCCAAACCCCAGACGACGGTCGCCGGACCGGGCGCCGGGTGCGACGCCGCCGAGGTCGTGCGCGAGCGGATGGCCTTCTGGTCGGCGCTCGCGGAGGACGAGGGGAGGAAGGTGAGGGTGGCCGGCGTGGACCGGCCGGTACGCATACCCGTGGCCCGCGCTGACCTGGCCGCCGCCCTCGACGCCCTCCTCGGCAACGTCTTCCGGCACACCCCGGAGGGCACCGCCTTCGCGGTCGACGTCCACAACGGCGACGACGCGGTGATCGTCCTGGTCTCGGACGCGGGCCCCGGCATCACCGACCCCGAGGCCGCGATGGCCAGAGGGCGCGGCTCGGGCAGCGCCGGTTCGACCGGCCTGGGCCTGGACATCGTGCGCCGACTCGCGGAGTCGACGGGCGGAGACGTACGCATCGGCTCATCGGTACTCGGCGGCACGGAGATACGGATCTGGATCCAACTGGACGGCAGAGCACCGGTACGCCGAGGACACCGGGACCGGAAAACGGGGACACCTTGGCGCCGCCGGCACTCCGGAACCTGATGTCTCGAGTTCGTTGTCGGGTGCGGGCCGGTGGGGGCTGGTCGCGCAGTTCCCCGCGCCCCTGAAAAGCAGGGGCTGCGCCCCGTGCTTTTCAGGCCCGCAGGGCCGGGGCTTTTGCTTTTAGGGGCGCGGGGCTGTATCGATATGCGGCTCCGCCGCGTGGGCGCGACCAGCCCCCACCGGGCCCGCACCCGACAACGAAACCGCCCAACCAGCGGAGCTGACCCGCCGGGGCACGGCACCCCCCTCCAGTGCCGCGCCCCGACCCGCGGTCGACCCCCGTCAGCCGAGGTCGCTCACTCCGCGTTCGCCGGCGGCAGCGTGCCGCTCCGCGCCGCGCGGCCGTACCAGAGGGCGCTCGACTTCGGCGTACGGGCGAGGGTCGCGTAGTCGACGTACACCGCGCCGAAGCGCTTGCTGTAGCCGTAGGCCCATTCGAAGTTGTCCAGGAGGGACCAGAGGTAGTAGCCGCGGACGTCCGCGCCCTCGGCGATCGCGCGGCGGACCGCGCGGAGGTGGCCGTGGAGGTAGGCGATGCGTTCCGGGTCGTGGACGCGGCCGTCGGAGTCGGGCTTGTCGTCGTAGGCGGCGCCGTTCTCGGTGACGTACAGCGGCAGGCCCGGGGCCAGCTTCGTGTAGCGCATGATCAGGTCGTGCAGGCCGGTCGGGTCGATCGACCAGCCCATCTCCGTACGCTCGCCCGGCGACTGGTGGAAGAGGACCTCGTCCGCGCCCGGCCATGGCGAGAAGTCGCTCGCGCCGTGGCCGTCGGCGCGCGGGCCGGTCGGCTGTTCCTCGGCCGCCGAGACCAGCGTGGGCGTGTAGTAGTTGAGGCCCAGCGCGTCCAGCGGCTGGTTGATCAGCGCGAGGTCGCCGTCCAGGACGTACGACCAGTCCGTGATCGACGAGGTCGCGGCGAACAGGGTCTGCGGGTAGGCGCCGTGCAGCATCGGGCCGTGGAAGACGCCGTTGGCGAGGTCGTCGATCTTCTGGACAGCCGCCAGGTCCTCCGGGGTCGGTGAAAGCGGCCGCACCACCGACGAGTTGAGGCTCACCGCGACCGTGTTGCGGGCCGGCATCGCCGCGCGCAGGGCCGAAGTGCCCAGCCCGTGCGCCAGGTTGAGGTGATGGGCGGCCCGGAGGGAGGCCAGCGGCTCGGTACGGCCGGGGGCGTGCACACCCGAGCCGTAGCCCAGGAAGGCGCTGCACCAGGGCTCGTTGAGCGTGATCCACTGCTCGACGCGGTCGCCCAGCGCCTCGCCCATGATCTGGGCGTAGTCGGCGAACCGCAGCGCGGTCTCCCGCTCCGGCCAGCCGCCCGCGTCCTCCAGCTCCTGCGGCAGGTCCCAGTGGTAGAGGGTGACCGCCGGCTTGATGTTGTGGGCGAGCAGTTCGTCGACGAGGCGCCGGTAGAAGTCCAGCCCGCGCTGGACCGCGGGACCACGTCCGGTCGGCTGCACGCGCGACCAGGAGACCGAGAAGCGGTACGCGGTCAGGCCGAGGTCGGCCATCAGCGCCACGTCGTCGCGGTAGCGGTGGTAGTGGTCGACAGCGATGTCACCGTGCTCGCCGCCCGCCGTCCTGCCCGGCGTATGGCTGAACGTGTCCCAGATGGAGGGGGTGCGGCCGTCCTCCCGCACCGCCCCCTCGATCTGGTACGCGGAGGTCGCTGCGCCCCAGAGGAAGGCGGGAGGAAAGGTCACCGGGGTAACGGGCTCAGTCATGGAAGCGCTCCCATAGGAGGTCGTGGAGACCGACGGGTAGGAGGAGAGGGAAGTGGGGGGAGAGTGCGAGGGGGCCGAGGCGGCGGTGACCCGGCCCCCAGAGAATTCCCGTACGAAAGGCCCTGTACGGGCCGGCCTGCGGGTCAGCCCTTCACCGCGCCCTGCATGATCCCGCCCACGATCTGCTTGCCGAAGATCGCGAAGACGATCAGCAGCGGCAGCGTGCCGAGCAGCGCGCCCGCCATGATCAGCGACTGGTCGGGGGTGAAACCGCGCCCCAGACCCGCGACCGCCACCTGCACGGTCGGACTGCCGGTCTGGGTCAGGACCAGGAACGGCCACAGGAAGTCGTTCCACGTCTGGACGAACATCAGCATGCCGAGGACGGCCATCGCGGGCCGCGCCGCCGGGAACACCACGTGCCAGACCACGCGCCAGCTGCTCGCGCCGTCCACCCGGGCCGCCTCGATGATCTCGTCCGGGAGTGCCTGGATCAGGTACTGCCGCATGAAGAACACCCCGAAGGCGTTCACCAGCGACGGCAGGATCACGGCCTGGAGCTGGTCGGTCCAGCCGAGCTCGGCGACCATCATGTACAGCGGGATGATCATGAGCTGCGGCGGCACCATCATCGTGCCGATCACGATCAGCATCAGCGCGCCCCGCCCCCTGAAGCGCAGCTTGGCGAAGGCGAACCCGGCGATCGTGGACAGGAACACGATGGTGACCGCCGAAGTTCCGGCCACCAGCGTGGTGTTGATCATCGCCTCGCCCATGTTGGCGTTTTCCCAGGCGAGTTCGAGCTTGTCGAACAGACCGCTGCCGAACCAGAACGGCGGCGGGGTCTGCGCGAGCCGGTTGTTGTCGCGCGAGGCGGCGATCGCCGTCCACACCAGGGGGAACAGCGAGCCGATGGTGAACAGGGCGAGGATGATGTACGCGATCGGTCCGGCGTGCATGTGCCCGCCGGCGCGCTTGGCCTTGGAGCGCCGCTGCCTGGGGGACGTGTCGTCCGGGGCGGGCGGTTTCGTCAGTGTCGTCGTCACGGCCGGTTCTCCTTAACCACTGGCGCGCAGCCGGCGCGAGATGACGTAGTTGATGACTCCGATCACGATGAGGATCAGGAACATCGTCCAGGCGATGGCGGAAGCCCGGCCCAGGTGCAGGTTGACCCAGCCCTGCTCGTACAGATACAGCCCGAGCGTCTGGAACTCGTGCTCGGGGCCGCCGGACGCCCCCTTGTTCGGGTCGAACAGCAGTGGCTCACCGAAGAGTTGAGTCGCTCCGATGGTCGAGACGACCACGGTGAACAGGATCGTCGGGCGCAGCGAGGGCAGCGTCACATGGATGAACTGCCGCCAGCGCGAGGCACCGTCGAGGGCCGCGGACTCGTACAGGTCCTGCGGGATGGCCTGCATCGCGGCCAGGTAGATCAGGGTGTTGTAGCCGGTCCAGCGCCAGATGACGATGGTCGAGACGGCGAACTGCGAGGGCCACTTGTCGTTCTGCCAGTCGATGTTGTCGATACCGACCAGGTTCAGCACCCAGTTGATCATGCCGTAGTCGCGCCCGAAGAGAAGCACGAAGACGAGCGAGGCGGCGGCGATCGACGTGGCGTACGGAGCGAGCATCGCGACCCGGTAGAAGGTTGAAGCCCGCAGCTTGTAGTTGAGGATGTGCGCCAGGCCCATCGCCATCAGCAGCTGCGGAACCGTCGAGATGATGCCGATCGTCAGGGTGTTCTGCGCCGCGTTCCAGAAGAACTCGTCGTCGAAGAGGCGGGTGTAGTTCTTGAGCCCCACCCATTCCATGTCGTTGGGCGCCGTCAGCTCCACCGAGTGCAGCGAGGCCCAGCCCGTGTAGATCAGCGGGAAGAGCCCGAAGGCGAGGAAGAGCAGGAAGAACGGCGAGACGAACGCGTACGGGCTCCAGCGCAGGTCCCGCTGCCAACGGCGCGAGAGCCGGTCCCGGCGGCGCCTGTCCGCCTCGGGAGCCTCGGTGGCGGGCGGACGGGCCGGGGCCGCGCCCCCCTCCTTCGCGGGGGGCGCGGCGATGTCGTGCCGGGCGGACATACCGGTCACTTCTCCAGGTTGTTGTCGATGGTCTTGGTGGCCGTGTCCCAGGCTTCCTTGGCCGACTTGCCCTTGGTCACCAGGATCACGCCGTTGTCGCTCAGACCCTGCATGATGATCCCGTCCTTCGGGCCGATGACCTGGACCGGAATCGCCTTGGCCGCCTCGGCGAAGATCGTGCCGATCGGGGCGTCACCCGTCATCTCGTTCTTCGCGCCGGTGACTTCGGGCAGGGTGTACGCGCCCGGCGTGCTCGGGAAGTTGCCCTGCACGCTGAAGAGCTTCGCCTGCTGCTCGGGGGCGGTCAGCCAGGTGATCAGCTTCGTCGCCTCCGCCACGTGCTTGCCGGACTTGGGCACGGTGAGGAAGGTGCCGCCCCAGTTGCCGGCCTTGGGCGGCACGGCCACGTCCCACTTGCCCGAGGACTCCGGCTTCGACTTGCCCTTGATGGTGCCGAGCATCCACGGCGGGCAGGAGATCGCGGCGAACTTGCTGTTGGCGATCGTCGTGTCCCAGGCAGGCTGGAACTGCGTCTCCTTGCCGAGCAGTCCGTCCTCGGCGGCCTTGGCGGTCAGGTCGAAGCCGGCCTTGATGGCCGGGTTCGTCTTGTAGATGACCTCGCCGGAGGAGTCGTAGAACTTCTCGCTCTCACTGCCGAGGATGGCGTTCAGCAGACCGCCGGGCGAGTCCATGAAGGTGGTGCCCGCCGGAGCCTTCTCCTTGTAGTCCTGGCCGACCTCGACGAACTTGTCCCAGCTGCCCGCCCACAGTTTGCCCACCTCGTCGCGGTCGGTGGGCAGACCGGCCTGCTCGAAGAGGTCCTTGCGGTAGCAGATGGCCATCGGGCCGACATCGGTGCCGAGTCCGATCGTCTGGCCGTCGTCGGTGGTTGCCTGCTTCCACTTCCAGTCCAGCCAGGTGCTCTCCTCGACGCCCGCGGCCTTGGACAGGTCCGTCAGCTTCGAGGCCTGGGTGTCCACGATCTCGGCGATGTTGGCCACTTCGACGGCCTGGACGTCCAGGAGGCCGCTGTTGGTGGTGAGGTGGTTGAGGAGTGGCGGGTAGTAGTTCTCGTTCCGCTCGATGACGTTCTCGGCGATCTTGATCTTCGGGTTGAGCTTCTCGTACTCGGCGTAGAGACCGGCCTCTTTGAAGCCCATGGTGCCGAATAGACCAAGAGTGATGGTGGTCCTGTCGCCGTCGCCACCGCCCGACGACGAGCCGCCGGTGTTGTCGCCGCCGTCGTCGGCACAGCCGGCCAGCAGCCCGGCGCCCAGCGATGCTACGGCCGCGAGGACGACCGCCCTGTTGCGGGCGGATCGGGTACGTGCTCGCATTGCGTCCTCCTGTTGCCCTGACGTGCCGACCCCCCGGCCAACTGCATTGTTGGGCCCGTTAGTTCGTCTTGAATCGCGTCGCTGCGGCTCGGGCGGGGAACGTGCGGGATGTGTATGTGTCAGGTACCGTGGGAGCGCTCCCATCGGTGATGTGTTGAAGGTTCGTCGGTCCGGGCGGGGGTGTCAAGGGCGATGACGGGAGGAGCTGTCTTCAGTTATCGGCCTGTTAACTAACTCGGCGGAGCGGCGCGAAGGGGACGCGGACCGGTGAAGATCGGCCACTACGGCAGTCGGCGCGGGAACCGGGCCGGGCCGGTACGGAGGGCGGTTCGGCGACTCCTGTCGCCGCTCGGCCGCCGGGGCGGTCTGACCTCCCCGGTGGTGACAGGCACCCCCAGGCAGGACTGTTAGATTCCAGGCCAGGGCGATGACAGCGGAAGGGCGGAGCCAGATGGCAAGCCACGGAGCGCGGGGCCGCAGCGGTGGCCGGCCGACCTTGGAAGAGGTCGCCGCGCGCGCCGGAGTGGGCCGCGGCACGGTCTCCCGGGTGATCAACGGCTCACCGAGGGTCAGCGACGCGACCCGCGCGGCGGTCGAGGCGGCGGTCGCGGAACTCGGCTACGTCCCGAACACGGCGGCCCGCGCCCTCGCGGCGAACCGCACGGACGCGATCGCGCTGGTGGTCCCCGAGCCGGAGACCCGCTTCTTCGCGGAGCCGTACTTCTCGGACATGCTGCGTGGCGTCGGGGGTGCGATCTCGGACACGGAGATGCAGCTCCTGCTGATCTTCGCGGGCAGCGACAGGGAGCGTCAGCGCCTGGCCCAGTACCTGGCCGCCCACCGAGTGGACGGCGTGCTCCTGGTCTCGGTCCACGCGGACGACCCGCTCCCGGACCTGCTGGCCCAGCTGGAGATCCCGGCGGTGATCAGCGGCCCGAGGTCGGCGGCGGAGACCCTCACCTCGGTGGACTCGGACAACTACGGAGGCGGCCGCCAGGCAGTCGAACACCTTCTCTCCCGAGGTCGCCGCAAGATAGCCCACATCACGGGCCGCCTGGACGTGTACGGTGCCCAGCGCCGCGTCGACGGCTACCGCGAGGCCCTGGAGGCCGCGGGCCACGAGGTCGACGAGGCCCTGATCGAACCGGGCGACTTCACGGAGGAGGGCGGCCGTCGCGCGATGACCCGCCTGCTCTCCCGCTGCCCCGACCTGGACGCGGTCTTCGCGGGCTCGGACGTGACAGCGGCGGGCGCCCGCCAGGTCCTGCGCGAACAGGGCCGCCGTATACCCGACGACGTGGCCCTGGTCGGCTACGACGACTCGGCCATAGCCCGCCACATGGACCCGCCCCTGACGAGCGTCCGCCAGCCGATCGTGGAAATGGGCCGGGCGATGATCGACCTCCTCCTGGAGGAGGTCGCGGACCGCCGCCCGACGGCGTCGCGGGTACTGGAACGCCGCCGGGTGGTGCTTCCTACGGAACTGATGACCCGTACGTCGTCCTGATGTGCCGACGGACAGGGGGCGTACGGGAGTTCACGGACGCTTGGCGGCGGGCAGCGACAGCCGCCATCTGATCTCGCCGTCCTGCTCTTCCTCCGTCGGGAACAGCCCCGCCGCCGAGGCGACCGCCGCCGACGCGTGATGGCCGGGGTGGATGTGCGCGACGACCGTACGGACGGCCGGCGAGCGTCGCCCCAGCCAGCCCACCAGCTCCCGTGCCGCCTCCGAGGCGAGCCCGCGCCCCTGCCAGGGCGTACCCACGACCCAGGCGATCTCCGCGATGCCCCGGTCGTCGGCGACGGTGGCCTGGACGGTGCCCGCAAGACAGCCGTCCACGCGCAGCCGCAGCACCCAGTTGAGCCACGTCACGGACGCGTCCGGGGAACCGGCGACGAGCCGTTCGTAACGAGTGCGCAGGGCATCGGGGCTGCTGGGGGCGCCGCCGATGAACGTGTGCAGGACGGGGTCCGAGAGCGCCGCCGCCATCTCCTCGGCGTGCGCGACGGCAAGGGGGACCAGGTCCAGACGGGCGGTGCGGAGGGTCGGTGTTCCCATGATGTTCCCAAGGGGCCGGACACGACTAAGGGCTGACCTGTCTTCACAGGCCAGCCCTTGATCAATCAGGGTGAGTGACGGGACTTGAACCCGCGGCATCCTGGACCACAACCAGGTGCTCTACCAGCTGAGCTACACCCACCATGACCGGGTGAGGAGTTCCGAGTGGTCTTCCTGACCGGCCGAGAAAAAGTGTACAGGGTCAGAAGGGGTGCTCGCGCCCGGCTTTCCCGGGGCGGTGGCAAGGGCTGTCGTACGGGCCGTTGTGGAGGCTGTCGTACGGGTTACTGCGTCGCCGGCAGCGCGTGCTTGGCCGCGATCGTGCGGGCCGTGTCCGAGTCCGGGCCGGGCTGCGGTACGAAGATCGCCTCGCGGTAGTAGCGCAGCTCGACGATCGACTCGCGGATGTCGGCGAGGGCGCGGTGGTTGCCGTTCTTGGGCGGGCTGTTGAAGTACGCCCTCGGGTACCAGCGCCGGGCCAGCTCCTTCACCGAGCTGACGTCCACGATCCGGTAGTGGAGGTACGCCTCCAGGGTGCCCATGTCGCGGAGCAGGAAGCCGCGGTCCGTGCCGACCGAGTTGCCGCACAGCGGGGCCTTGCCCGGCTCCTTGACGTGCTCGCGGATATACGCCAGGACCTGTGCCTCGGCGTCCGCCAGCGTCGTGCCGCCGGCCAGCTCGTCGAGGAGTCCGGACGCGGTGTGCATCTGGCGCACCACCTCCGGCATCGTCTCCAGCGCCGAGTCGGGCGGACGGATGACGATGTCCACCCCCTCGCCGAGTACGTTCAGCTCGGAGTCGGTGACCAGTGCGGCCACCTCGATGAGCGCGTCGTCGGACAACGAGAGACCGGTCATCTCGCAGTCGATCCACACCATGCGATCGTTCATGCGTCTCACCTTACGGGGAGGCAGTGCGGGCTGAACCCCACGGTGCAATGGGTTCGCCCCCGCCGCCCCTACCCGTCCCTCCCCCAGAGGGGGGACCCCCATCGGGGGCGCTGCCCCCGA
>NZ_JBSFDA010000140.1:0-27249 GCF_053593675.1 Streptomyces sp. NPDC002156
GTCCGGCGTTTGAGGACAAGGCCCGTTCAGGGCCGGAGCGGGGGTCTGGGGGCGCAGCCCCCAGGGATGGGAACGGGTAGGGGCGGCGGGGGCGAGAACTCACATACGCGACACGTTTCGCTCGTACACCAGCCGCAGCCCGATCAGCGTCAGCCACGGTTCGTGTTCGTCGATCACCGACGCCTCGCCCAGCACCATCGGCGCCAGCCCACCCGTGGCGATCACCGTCACATCGTCCGGGTCCTCCGCCAGCTCCTTCGCCATCCGGGTCACCACGCCGTCCACCTGACCCGCGAACCCGTAGATGATCCCCGCCTGCATCGCCTCGACCGTGTTCTTGCCGATCACCGCCCGGGGCCGAGCCACCTCGATCTTCCGAAGCTGCGCCCCCTTCACCCCTAGCGCCTCGACGGAGATCTCGATCCCGGGCGCGATCACGCCACCCACGTACTCCCCGCGCGCGGACACCGCGTCGAACGTCGTCGCCGTACCGAAGTCGACGACGATCGCGGGCCCCCCGTACAGCTCGACCGCGGCGACCGCGTTGATGATGCGGTCCGCGCCGACCTCCTTGGGGTTGTCGGTGAGGATCGGTACGCCCGTCTTCACGCCGGGTTCGACCAGCACCGCCGGCACATCGCCGTAGTACCGCCGCGTCACCTCGCGCAGCTCGTGCAGCACCGACGGCACGGTCGCGCAGATGGCGATCCCGTCGATGCCGTCGCCCAGCTCGTCGCCGAGGAGGGGGTGCATGCCCATGAGGCCCTGGAGGAGGACCGCGAGTTCGTCGGCGGTGCGGCGCGCGTCCGTGGAGATGCGCCAGTGCTCGACGATCTCGTCGCCGTCGAAGAGCCCGAGGACGGTGTGCGTGTTTCCCACGTCGATGGTCAGCAGCATGGCCTTGTACCTACTCCGCCGCTCGCAGGTCGAGACCGATGTCGAGGATCGGCGAGGAGTGGGTGAGGGCGCCGACCGCGAGGAAGTCGACGCCGGTGTCGGCGTATTCCTTGGCGTTCTTGAGGATCAGTCGGCCCGAGACCTCCAGGACGGCGCGGCCGTCGACGACCGCGACCGCCTCGTCGCACTCACCGGGAGTGAAGTTGTCCAGGAGGATCAGGTCGGCGCCCGCGTCGACGACCTCGCGCAGCTGGTGCAGGGTGTCGACCTCGACCTCGATCGGTACGTCCGGGAAGGCGTCCCGTACGGCCTTGAAGGCCTGGGCGACGCCGCCGGCGGCGACCACGTGGTTGTCCTTGACGAGGGCCGCGTCCGACAGGGACATGCGGTGGTTGACGCCGCCGCCGCAGCGGACCGCGTACTTCTCCAGGGCGCGCAGGCCGGGAGTGGTCTTGCGGGTGTCGCGGACCTTGGCCTTGGTGCCCTCCAGGACGTCCGCCCACGCGCGCGTGGCGGTCGCGATGCCGGACAGGCGGCACAGGAGGTTGAGGGCGCTGCGCTCGGCCGTGAGGAGGTCGCGGGTGCGGGTGGTGACGGACAGGAGCTTCTGGCCCGCCTCCACGCGGTCGCCGTCCTCGACGTGCCGCTCGACCTCGAACTCGTCGGTGCAGACCACGGAGACGACCGCCTCGGCGATCCGCAGACCGGCTACGACCCCGCCCTCTCGGGCGGTGAAGTCGGCCGTGGCGCGGGCCTCCTCGGGGATGGTCGCGACCGTCGTGACGTCGACGCCGTGGTCGAGGTCCTCCTGGATGGCGACGTTGGCGATGTCCTCGACCTCAAGGGGGTCGAGGCCGGCGTCGGCGAGGAGGGCGGCCAGCGCGGGGTCGAGGCCGCACTCAAGGTAGACGTCGTCGGTGTCGGCGCCACAGGCGCAGCCGTCGCCGCAGCCGCCGCTCTGGGCGAGGGGAAGGTCGGGGGTGCTCACGTCTGTCACTGCTCCTGGGGACGGTGCTCCGGCTGATGCGGCCGGGTCGGGGGGAAGTCTGCGGTGTCGGTGGTGTGTACGGCCAGCGTCCGGTCGGGATTCAGTCGTACGACGATGTGGCGGTGCCAGGTGGTGTCGTCGCGCTCGGCGTGGTCCTCGCGCCAGTGGCAGCCGCGGGTCTCCTCGCGGAGGCGGGCGGCGGCGACCAGGACGCGGGCCACGCACAGGAGGTTGGTGGCCTCCCAGGTGTCGACGCCGGGCTCGGCGGTCTTGCCGTTCTCGTCGAGGGCGCCGCGGGCGGCGGCGTGCAGTCGCTGGAGGGCCTCGGCGGCGGTGTCCAGGGAGGCGGCGGAGCGCAGGACGCCGGCGCCCTCGGTCATGATGCGCTGGATCGTGAAGCGGGTCTCGGGTTCGAGGAGCGGGTGCGCGGGCTTCTCGGGGTGCGGGACGGGAGCGGGCACGCGCGCGTGGAGGCCGTCTCCGGCGTGGCTCGCGGTGATGTCGGCGACGATGCGCTCGGCGTAGACCAGGCCCTCCAGGAGCGAGTTGGAGGCGAGCCGGTTGGCGCCGTGGACGCCGGTGCAGGCGACCTCGCCGCACGCGTACAGCCCGGGGACGGTCGTACGGCCCCGGGAGTCGGTGCGGACGCCGCCGGAGGCGTAGTGGGCGGCGGGGGCGACCGGGACGGGCTCGGTGACCGGGTCGATGCCGTGGGCGCGGCAGGAGGCGAGGATCGTCGGGAAGCGGTGCTCCCACATGTCGGCGCCGAAGTGCCGGGCGTCCAGGAACATGTGTTCGGCGCCCAGTTCCTGCATGCGGCGCATGATGCCCTTGGCGACGATGTCGCGGGGCGCGAGTTCGCCGAGTTCGTGCTGGCCGGTCATGAAGCGCACGCCGTCGGCGTCGACGAGGTGGGCGCCCTCGCCGCGTACCGCCTCGGAGACGAGCGGCTGCTGGCCCTCGGCGTCGGCCCCCAGGAAGAGCACCGTGGGGTGGAACTGGACGAATTCGAGGTCGCTGACCTCGGCGCCCGCGCGGAGGGCGAGGGCGACGCCGTCTCCCGTCGACACGGACGGGTTGGTGGTCGCCGAGAAGACCTGGCCCATGCCGCCGGTGGCGAGGACCACGGCGGGCGCGTGGACGGCGCCCACGCCGTCGTGCTGGCCCTCTCCCATGACGTGCAGGGTCACGCCCGCTGTACGGCCGTCGGCGTCCGTCAGGAGGTCCAGGACGAGCGCGTTCTCGACCGTGCGCAGGCCCCGCGCGCGGACGGCCTCGACGAGGGCGCGGGAGATCTCCGCGCCGGTCGCGTCGCCGCCCGCGTGCGCTATCCGGCGCCGGTGGTGGCCGCCCTCGCGGGTCAGCTCCAGTCCTCCTTCGGAGGTCTCGTCGAAGTGGGCGCCGGTCTCGATGAGCCGTCGTACGGCGTCCGGTCCCTCCGTGACGAGGATCCGTACGGCCTCCTCGTCGCACAGGCCCGCGCCCGCGACCAGGGTGTCGTCGAGGTGCTGTTCCGGGGTGTCGCCCTCCCCCAGGGCCGCCGCGATGCCGCCCTGGGCCCAGCGGGTGGAGCCGTCGTCGAGGCGGGCCTTGGTGACGACGACCGTCCTGAGGCCGGCCGCGTCGCAGCGCAGGGCCGCGGTGAGTCCGGCGACGCCGGAGCCGACGACGACGACGTCCGCAGCGAGGGCCCAGCCGGGGGCGGGAGCGTGCAGCCGTATGCCGGTGGCGGTGCCGGCGCGGCCGGCGGTGGGGCCTGTGGTGCTCACGAGGCGGCTCCGGGGGTTCCGAAAGTGAGAGGGATGTTGTCGATCAACCGGGTCGTCCCGACCTTGGCTGCGACGGCGAGGACGGCTTCGCCCGTGAAGTCGTCCGGGATCTCGGTGAAGTCGGCGGGGTCGACCAGGGCGAGGTAGTCGAGGGCCAGTGGGGGCTTGAGACGGGCCGCGTCGTCCAGGAGGAGGCGGGCGGCGGCCCGGACGGCGGCTGGACCGCCGCCGGGGACCTTGGCGACGGCGTGGGCGTCGGCGGCGGCGCGGGACTCGCCGATGGCGCTGAGGGCCTGGGCACGCGCGTGCGTGGCGGGCACTTCGCGGGCCCGCGCGCGCAGCGCCTCCTGCGCGGCGTGCCGGTCGCTGCCGGCGAACAGGGCCTGGGAGAGGGCGAGCGCCGTACGCCGTTCCTCGGTGGAGAGGTAGCGGTTGCGGCTGGACAGGGCCAGGCCGTCGGCCTCGCGCACGGTCGGTACGCCGACGATCTCCACGCCGAAGTTCAGGTCGCGGACCATCCGGCGGATCATCGCGAGCTGCTGGGCGTCCTTCTGCCCGAAGAAGGCCACGTCGGGCCGGGTGAGGTGGAGCAGCTTGCCGACGACGGTGAGCACGCCGTCGAAGTGCCCGGGGCGGGTGGCCCCTTCGAGCCGCTCCCCCATGGGGCCCGCGCTGATCCGCACCTGGGGTTCGCCGCCCGGGTAGACCTCGTCCACCGAGGGGGCGAACACGGCGTCCGCGCCCGCCTGTTCGGCGAGTTTCACGTCGGCGTCGAGGGTGCGCGGGTAGCGGTCGAGGTCTTCGCCCTCGCCGAACTGGAGGGGGTTCACGAAGACGGTGACGACGACCTCGCCGTCGGGGCCGGCGATCTCGCGCGCGGTGCGGACGAGGGTGGCGTGGCCCTCGTGCAGGGCACCCATGGTCATCACGACGGCACGCGTGCGTGCGTGCCGTGTGACCTCATCCTTATCAGGGATGCGCTCTGACGCGCGGGCGTTCAGTTCGGCTGCCGTGAGCAGCAAGCGGGTCATCGGGCGCCTCCCTCGGTGCCGTTGCCGAGCACCCCGAGGAGGTCCTCCGCCAGCTCCGGCTTCAGGAGGCCGTGGGCGAGGGCGCGGTCGGCGGTCGCGCGGGCCATCGCCAGGTAGGCGGCGACGCTCTGCGGGGAGTGCTTGCGCAGTTCCGCCACGTGGGCGGCGACCGTACCGGCGTCCCCGCGCGCGACCGGCCCGGTGAGGGCCGCGTCCCCGGAGCGCAACGCGTTGTCCAGGGCGGCCCCGAGGAGCGGGCCGAGCATCCGGTCGGGGGCTTCGACGCCGGCCGTGCGCAGCAGTTCCATGGACTCGGCGACCAGGGTGACCAGGTGGTTGGCGCCCAGGGCGAGGGCCGCGTGGTAGAGCGGGCGGCTCTCCTCGGCGATCCATTCGGGCTCGCCGCCCATCTCGATGACGAGGGCCTCGGCTGCCAGCCGCAGTTCGGGGCGCGCGGTGACCCCGAAGGAGCACCCGGCGAGCCGCTGGACGTCCACGGGAGTGCCGGTGAAGGTCATGACGGGGTGCAGGGCCAGCGGCAGCGCGCCGGCCCGCAGGGCGGGGTCCAGGACCTTCGCGCCGTACCGCCCGGAGGTGTGCACGAGGAGCTGTCCCGGCCGTACGGCGCCGGTCTCCGCGAGGCCCTCGACGAGGCCGGGCAGGGCGTCGTCCGGGACGGTCAGCAGGACCAGGTCGGCGCGCTCCATGACCTGGGCGGGCGAGACGACGGGCACGTCCGGGAGGAGCTGCGCGGCGCGGCGGACGGAGGCGTCGGAGACCCCGGAGACGGCCACCGGACGGTGCCCCGCGAGTTGCAGGGACGCGGCCAGCGCGGGGCCCACGCGTCCGGCGCCGACGACGCCGACGGTGAGCCGTGCGGGGCGGTCCCTGGGGTCTGGCTGTTGGAATGTACTCACTCGACGGCGGCCTTCCCGTTCCAGTCCGCTCGGGGTACCGGACGATGTACCGGACGATTTCTCGTCATGTTAACGCGATCGGTCCGAGGGGCGTCCGGTTGTCCACAGGCTGTGGGTTGTCGCGGGCCGTGGGCATGTGTCCGGTACGGAAATACGGATGCCCGCGCGGCGGGGCGGGCGGGATGATCCGGAGCATGAGCGATACAGCGGGGCAGACGGAGGAGCGGTCGGCGGAGGACCGGTTGCGGGAGCGGCGCCGGGTCGCGGTGCGGGAGGCGCGGCGTGTGCTGTGGCGCGGAGGGTTCGCCGACACCATCCGACAGCGGCTCGCGCTGCTGGCGGAGGCCGCGCCTGAGGTGTACGACGTCGACGAGACCGCGGACATGTACGGCAACGGCGTCGTGGCGGCCCTGGAGGAACGTGTCGCGACTCTGCTGGGCACGGAGAGCGCCGCGTTCTTCCCCACGGGCACGATGGCCCAGCAGGTGGCCCTGCGCTGCTGGGCGGCCCGCACCGGCAGCCCCACGGTCGGCCTGCACGCCCTGGCCCACCCCGAAGTGCACGAACGGAACGCGTTCGGCCAGGTCAGCGGATTGCGTACGGTACGCCTGACCAGCGAGCCCCGGCTGCCCACCGCCGACGAGGTGCGCGACTTCGAAGAGCCTTTCGGCACGCTGATGCTCGAGTTGCCGCTCCGGGACGCCGGGTTCGTCCTGCCCACCTGGGAGGAGCTCACCGAGGTCGTGGAGGCGGCGCGCGAGCGCGACGCGGTGGTGCACTTCGACGGAGCGCGCCTGTGGGAGACCACCGTCCACTTCGGCCGCCCCCTGGACGAGATCGCGGGCCTGGCGGACAGCGTCTACGTGTCGTTCTACAAGTCCCTCGAAGGTTTTGGCGGTGCGGCGCTGGCCGGCCCGAAGACGCTGGTGGAGGAGGCGAAGACCTGGCGGCACCGGTACGGCGGCATGATCTTCCAGCAGTTCCCCACGACGCTGTCGGCTCTCGTCGGCCTGGAGCGGGAGCTGCCCCGGCTGCCGGAGTATGTGCGGCACGCGCGCGTGGTGGCCGCCGCGCTGCGGGAGGGTTTCGCCGAGGCCGGTGTGCCGTGGGCGCGCGTGCACCCCGAGGAGCCGCACACCCATCAGTTCCAGGTCTGGCTGCCGTACGACCCCGACGCACTGACGGAGGCGGCGGTGCGGCAGGCGGAGGAGACGGGCACCTATCTGTTCGCCGCCTACTGGGACCGCGGCGGTCCCGGCCTGGCCATCACCGAGGTCACCGTCGGCGCCCCCGGCCTGGAGTGGACGGCGGACGACGTGAAGGCGGCGGTGACGGAGTTCGTGGCGCGTGCTCAGCCGGCCCCGCCCGCGCGCACGAGCCCGGTCTCGTAGGCGAGGACGACCACCTGCACCCGGTCCCGCAGCCCCAGCTTGGTCAGGATGCGGCCCACATGGGTCTTCACGGTCGCCTCCGACAGCACCAGCCGGGCCGCGATCTCACCGTTGGACAGACCCTGGGCGACCAGGATCATGACCTCGCGCTCGCGTCCGGTGAGCCGCTCCAGCTCCTTGTGCTGGGGCTGCTGGCCGGTGCCCGGCAGCAGGGGCGCGAAGCGGTCGAGGAGCCGCCGGGTCGTCGAGGGCGCCACGACGGCGTCGCCGCTGTGCACGGAGCGGATGGCGGTGAGGAGTTCACCGGGCGGCACGTCCTTGAGCATGAACCCGGAGGCGCCCGCCTTCAGCCCGGAGAAGGCGTACTCGTCGAGGTCGAAAGTGGTCAGGATCAGCACCTTGGGCGGGTTCTCGCCCTGGCAGATGCGCCGGGTCGCCTCCACCCCGTCGAGCTTCGGCATGCGGACGTCCATCAGCACCACGTCGACCTCGGTCTCCCGCAGCACCTGGAGGGCCTCGACGCCGTCACCCGCCTCCGCCACGACCTCCATGTCCGGCTGGGCGTCGAGCACCATCCGGAACCCGGTGCGCAGCAGCACCTGGTCGTCGACGAGCATCACGCGGATGAGCATGGCGGGGTCCTCCGGTAGATCGAACATGCACACTCATATCGAACGTGCACGTGTCAGTGAGCGGGTTTGAGCGGCAACAGGGCGCTGATGCGAAATCCGCCGCCCGGGCGCGGGCCCGCGTCCAGGGTGCCGCCCACCATGCCGACGCGCTCGCGCATGCCGATCAGGCCGTGCCCCTGTCCGTCGGCGCCGCCCTCCTCGTACAGCTCGTGCGGGGCGCCCTTGCCGTCGTCCTCGACCAGCAGGCCGAGACCGTCGTCGAAGTAGACCAGGCGCACGCTCGCTCCGGTGTTCGGGCCGCCGTGCTTACGGGTGTTGGTGAGCGCCTCCTGCACGATGCGGTACGCCGTCAGCTCCACGCCGCTGGGCAGCGGGCGCGGGGTGCCCTCGATCTTGAAGTCGACGGGGAGACCGGCGCCACGGCACTTCTCGACGAGGTCGTCGATCTGCTCGACGTCGGGCTGCGGAACGTACTCCCCGCTCTCCTTGTGCTCGCCGGTGCGCAGCACGCCGAGCAGCCGGCGCATCTCGGCGAGGGCCTGGCGGCCGGTGCCGGAGATGGTCTCCAGGGCCTTGCGGGCCTGTTCGGGGGCGGAGTCGAGGACGTAGGCGGCGCCGTCGGCCTGGACGACCATCACGGAGACGTTGTGCGCGACGACGTCGTGCAGTTCGCGGGCGATGCGGGCGCGCTCGGCGGCGACCGCGACCTTGGCCTGTGCCTCGCGCTCCTTCTCCAGGCGGGCGGCGCGCTCCTCCAGCTGGGCGAAGTAGGCGCGGCGGGTGCGCAACGAGTCGCCGAGCACCCAGGCGAGGGCGAACGGCACCGCCAGGAAGACCACCAGGGCGAGATTGCCCGCGGTGCTCGCGTCCTTCTCCGGCCAGCGCAGCTGGGACAGCGGGGCCGCGCACAGACCGCCGATCAGCGCGAACCGCGAGGCCCAGCGGGGACCGCTCGCCGCGACCGTGTAGACGATCACCAGCATGGCGAAGTTCGCGGGCAGCGGCTCGACGTCCAGCGCCAGCTGCACCACCCCGACCGCGGCGGCCAGCACGAGCATCCGCTCGGGCAGGCGCCGGCGCAGGGCGATCACCAGGCACAGCAGGAGCGACACCAGGACGATCGCCACCCGGGACTGGGAAACCCCGGTCTCGCTCCCGACGGCTCCGCCCAGCGCGGAGATCCCGAACAGGCAGACGGCCCAGAAGCCGTCGACCCATGTCGGGTGTCTGCGAAGGAAGTCATAGACGCGTTGCACGTAACCCAGAGTAGGGAAGCGTTCTGTGCGCGGGGGTCAACCGGAGGGCCGATCCGCAACGCCCCGGCGTACTCCCCAAGGTGGAGACCCCGTCCCCTGGGTGGCGGGGGTCCGCGCCCTAGCCTGACCCCGTGGCAGGAGAGACGGTGGGCGCGGCGGTGGGCGGAACAGCGGGCGAGTGGCGTGGCTGGCGTGCGGCGACGCGGGAGGCGCTCTACGGCGAACAGGGGTTCTACCTGCGGCCCGAGGGCCCTGCGGGGCACTTCCGTACGTCCGTCCACGCGTCGCCGCTCTTCGCCGGTGCCGTGGCCCGGCTGCTGTGCCGGGTCGACGAGGCGCTGGGCCGTCCCGCGTCGCTCGGCTTCGTCGACATGGGCGCCGGCCGGGGCGAACTCGTCACCGGCGTCCTCGGGGCGCTGCCCCCTGAAGTGTCGGCACGCGCGCGTGGGTACGCCGTCGAGCTGGCCGACCGCCCCGTGGACCTCGATCACCGCATCGAGTGGCTGCCCGAGCCCCCCGAAGGTGTCACGGGGCTGCTGTTCGCGAACGAGTGGCTGGACAACGTCCCCGTGGAGGTCGCGGAGGTGGACCCGGCGGGCGTACCGCGCCTGGTTCTC
This sequence comes from Streptomyces sp. NPDC002156, assembly GCF_053593675.1. Lineage (NCBI taxonomy): Bacteria > Bacillati > Actinomycetota > Actinomycetes > Kitasatosporales > Streptomycetaceae > Streptomyces > Streptomyces sp. NPDC002156. The sequence goes on from NZ_JBSFDA010000140.1 coordinate 9,499, forward strand.
GTACGACGGGACGGCACCGAGCGGCTCGGGGAGCCGGTCTCCGGGGCGGACGCGGAGTGGCTGGCGCGGTGGTGGCCGCTGCCGCCGGAGCCGGGGACGCGGGCAGAGATCGGGCTCCCCAGGGACACCGCCTGGGGAGCCGCCAGAGCCACCGTCGAGCACGGCCTCGCCGTCGCCGTCGACTACGCGCACACGGCCGGCGCCCGGCCGCCCTTCGGGACGCTCACCGGCTTCCGGGCGGGCCGGGAGACCGCGCCCGTGCCGGACGGCTCGTGCGATCTGACCGCCCATGTGGCGCTGGACGCCTGCGCGGGCCCGGGAGCACGCCTGCTGACCCAGCGGGAGGCCCTGCACGCCCTCGGGGTGGCCGGCGGGCGCCCTCCGCTGTCCCTGGCGTCCACGGACCCGGCAGCGTACGTACGGGCCCTGGCGGGCGCGGGAGAGGCCGCCGAGCTGACGGCGACGGGCGGGCTCGGGGACTTCGGGTGGCTGATGGAGCCGGCGGGCATCCCCGACCCGCTCCTCTGAGGACCCGCTTGTCGAGCCTCCGCGCTACTTGTCGATGTCCCCGACCACGAAGAACAGCGACCCCAGGATCGCCACCATGTCCGAGACCAGCGTCCCGGGAAGCAGTTCCGTGAGCGCCTGGATGTTGTTGAAGGACGCCGAGCGCAGCTTCAGCCGGTACGGGGTCTTCTCGCCCTTGCTGACGAGGTAGTAGCCGTTGATGCCGAGGGGGTTCTCGGTCCACGCGTACGTGTGCCCCTCGGGCGCCTTCAGGACCTTCGGCAGCCGCTGGTTGATCGGGCCGGGCTCCAGCTCGGCGATGCGGTCGAGGCAGGCGTCGGCCAGGTCGAGCGCGTTGTGCGTCTGCTCCAGGAGGCACTCGAAGCGGGCCAGGCAGTCGCCCTCCTGCCGGGTGACGACCTTCAGGGTGTCCTGCAGCTCCCCGTACGCGAGATACGGCTCGTCGCGGCGCAGGTCGAAGTCCACGCCCGAGGCGCGCGCGATCGGCCCGCTCACGCCGTACGCGTGCACCGCCTCCGCCGAGAGCGCGCCCACACCGCGCGTGCGCCCCCGGAAGATCTCGTTGCCGAGCACCAGGTCGTCGAAGCGGTCCATGCGCGAGCGCACGGACGCGACGGCGGCACGCGCGCGCGTGGACCAGCCCGCCGGGAGGTCCTCCTTGAGGCCGCCCACGCGGTTGAACATGTAGTGCATGCGCCCGCCGGAGACCTCCTCCATGACGTTCTGGAGTTCCTCGCGCTCCCGGAAGGCGTAGAACATCGGGGTGATGGCGCCGAGCTCGATCGGGTACGAGCCGAGGAACATCAGGTGGTTCAGGACCCGGTTCAGCTCCGCGAGCAGTGTGCGCGTCCACACCGCGCGCGTGGGGACCTCCATGCCGAGCATCCGCTCCACGGCGAGGACCACGCCCAGCTCGTTGGAGAACGCCGACAGCCAGTCGTGCCGGTTGGCCAGCATGATGATCTGACGGTAGTCACGCGCCTCGAAGAGCTTCTCCGCACCGCGGTGCATATAGCCGATCACCGGCTCCGCGTGCTGGATGCGCTCACCGTCGAGCACCAGCCGCAGCCGCAGCACGCCGTGCGTGGACGGGTGCTGGGGCCCGATGTTGAGCACCATGTCGGTGCTCTCCGCGGCGCCGCCGACCCCGACCACGGTCTCCGTGGGACCCGTCGTGAGACTCATGGACACAGTCTGTCGTACGTACGCTTGCGGCATGGAGACCGGGAGCCCGGATACCGCGGGCGGAACGCGAGGCGAGCGGCACGGCGAGCCGGTGTGGACCGGGCTGCCCCGGGACCTGCTGCGGATGCGCCGGCTGCTGCTGGTGGTGTGGCTGGTGCCGCTGACGGTCGGTACGGGACTGCTGCTCGGCCTGCTCTGCGGCCCCGCCTGGGCGGCCTTCGCGCTGCTGCCGCTCGCCCTGCTGCTGTGGGGCTGGCCGATGCTGGGCCGCAACTGGGCCTCCTGGCGGTACGCCGAGCGCGCCGACGACCTGCTGATCAGCAGGGGTGTGCTGTGGCGCGAGGAGACGATCGTGCCGTACGGGCGGATGCAGCTGGTCGAGGTGACCTCGGGGCCCGTCGCGCGGCACTTCGGGCTGGCGAGCGTGCAGCTGCACACGGCCGCCGCCGCGACCGACGCGCTCATCCCCGGCCTCGAACCGGCGGAGGCGGAACGGCTGCGGGACCGGCTCACCGAACTCGGCGAGGCACGATCGGCGGGGCTGTGACGACTCCCGGCACCGACACGGACGTACCCATAGGGAACGGCAGGCAGCCGGTCGTCGAGCAGCGGCTGCATCCTGTGACGCCGCTGCGGCGCGCGTGGGCGCCGGTCGCCGTGCTCATCGGGTGGGCGGTGCACGACCCCGACCAGGCACAGCGCCAGCTGACCCGGCTGACGACCACGACCCTGCTGCTCGGGCTCGCCGTGTGTGTCGTCGGCGGCGCCCTGTACGGCTTTCTGACCTGGTGGTTCACTCACTTCGCGGTGACCGACACCGAACTGCGCATCCGTACCGGCCTGTTGTTCCGGCGCACCGCGCACATCCGGCTCGAACGCATCCAGGCCGTCGACATCACCCAGCCGCTGCTGGCCCGGGTCGCGGGCGTCGCCAAACTCAAGCTGGACGTCGTGGGGACGGACAAGAAGGACGAGCTGGCCTACCTGGGCGAGGGGCACGCGCGTGCCCTGCGGGCCGAACTGCTCGCCCGCGCAGCCGGTTTCGCACCCGAGACCGCGCACGAGGTCGGCGAGGCACCCGTACGGCAGCTGCTGCACATCCCCGCGCGCGTGCTCGCCGTCTCCCTGGTGCTGACCGGCGCGACCTGGGGCTCGCTGGCCGCCGCCCTGGTCGTACCGCCGTTCCTCTGGTTCGCCACCCACAGCCTGTGGACGGTGCTCGCGACCGGCGTTCCGCTGCTCGGCGCGGCGGGCGCGAGCAGCGTGGGGCGGTTCGTCGCCGAGTACGACTGGACGGTCGGCGAGTCCCCGGACGGGCTGCGCATCGACCACGGACTGCTCGACCGTACGCACGAGACGGTGCCGCCCGGGCGGGTGCAGACCGTACGGATCGTGGAGCCGCTGCTGTGGCGGCGGCGCGGGTGGGTCCGGGTGGAGCTGGACGTGGCGGGCTCGTCGAACTCGGTGCTGGTGCCGGTGGCGCCGCGCGAGATCGCGGAGGCGGTCATAGGCCAGGTGCTGCCCGGGGTGAAGGTGCCCGCCTCGCTGTCACGGCCGCCGCGCCGGGCGGCCTGGTGCCTGCCGTTCTGGTGGCGCGGCTACGGGATCGCCGTCACCGACAGCGTCTTCGTCTCCCGGCACGGGCTGCTGCGCCGCAGCCTGGCCCTGGTCCCGCACGCCAAGGTCCAGTCCGTACGGATCAAGCAAGGGCCCTGGGCGCGCTTCAAGGGCCTCGCGGACGTCCATGTGGACACGGGGGCCAACAAGACCGTCACAGCCGGTCTACGGGACGCGCAGGAGGCCGCGGAGCTGCTGCGGGGTCAGGCGGAGCGGTCCCGGACCGGTCGGCGGGACGCGCGACCGGACCGGTGGATGGCGTAACAGGTGCGTGCGGAACGGGCCTGACCGGACGTCAGGAGACCGCGCTCCGCAGGCCCTGCAGGTCGATGTGCTCGGTCTCGTCGTGCGCCGTCAGGTCGATCACCTGACCGATGCCGACCCCGCGCGACTCCTCGTCCGCGGGCTTGAACTGCGCCTCGGACTCCGCCTTGTGCAGCGCGAGCGCCTCCTGCCCGACGACGTCGGCGAGGTCCTCGTTCTGCACGGACTCCAGCGCGGCCGACGCCGTCTCCTTCTGCGTACCGAAGAAGTCGAACCCGCCCTCGGCGGTGGGCCTGCGCATGGGGGCGGTCGTCGGTACGACGGCCACCGCGGTCGGCACGGTGTAGTGCCCGGTGCCGCGCACGGGCTTGGCCGGCTTGGCCTCGGCGGGAGTTGCGGCGGCTCTCGTGTGCCCACGGGCCGCCTCGGGCTTCCCCTTCGCCTCGTCCTCCTGCGCGGCCTCCGCCTTGTCGGGGGCGGGACCGTCGGAGACGGCCTCGGAGACCACGGCGACATCAGCGGGTATCTCCGCCGTCTTCGCCGTCTTCACGTCGGCGGGGGCCGTCTCGGTCTTCGTCCGGGTCTCGCCGTCGAACCTGGCCAGCGCCGCCCGCGCGCGCAGGAAGAGCGAGGAACCCTCCGGGGAGAAGACCGCCGGTGCCGCCGGGGTCTCCTCGTCGGCCTCGTCGTCCGTCTCGGCCGTGTCGCCCGTAGTCCGCGCGCCGACCGCGCCCAACGCCGCCGAGACGCCGGCCGCCGCCGCGTCCAGCGCGGCAGCGTCGGAGTCCACCACGTCGGCCTCGTCCGCGAGGTCCGCCGACTCGCCGGAGCCGACCGGAAGCGCCCGCGCCGACCCCGTACCCGCCTTCACGTCCTCGTCGACGTCCGCGTCCGCGCCCGAGCCCTGGGCCGGTACCGCGGCCTCCAGCTCCAGCAGGCGTCGGCCCTCCAGCGCGCTGGCCCGCTCGGTCTCCGCCGTGGCGTACCGCCGCAGCAGCGCCGCGTGCTCGTTGCGCAGCCCCTGCAGCTCGGCTCGCTTCCCGCGCAGCTTCTGCTCCAGCTTGACGCGCAGCTCGCGGGACTCCTCCAGGTCGGTCTCCAGCTCGGCGATGCGCTCCTCGTGCCGCCAGTCGTCGCTCGCCCGCGCGCGTGTGAGGTCGGCGACCTGCTTGCCCGCCTCCGTGTCCCAGCGGCGCATGACCGCCGCGCCCACGACGGTGATCGCCGCGGCGAACGCGGCGATCACCCGGAGGACGCCGGTATCCGTGAACACCCAGGGCCCCAGGGCGCAGACGAGCGAGACGCCCGCGATCGCCGCTGGAGGCAGCAGCCGGTGCAGAGGTGGTGAATGGCGGTGACGTCCACGTGGCATGGCCAGAAACTTACCGCGCGTAGGCGAATCTTGGTGCCCCGCCCGGTAAAAACACAGCCGCCCCAGACCCTTCACAGGCCGTACGGCCCTTGGCCTCGGGCCTCGACGCGCCCCTCCCGCGCGCGTCCGCGGCGTCAACGGTCCGTCAGCCGCTGACTCAGCCACTCCAGCGAGCCGGGGATCTCCCGCCGCCAGGTGTTGAAGTTGTGGCCGCCGCTCTCCAGGACGATCGTCGAGATCCTCGTCGGGGCCTTCGTCTTGACGAGGTCCACGAACCGCATCGTCGGGCCGTAGTTGGCCTCTCCGTGCCTGCTGGTGGTGACCAGCAGGGAGACGTCCGGCGGCGGCATGTGCTTGATGTACCACTCCAGGTCGGCGTGGCGCTTCAGGTTCTTGTCGCCCTGGAAGAGGTCTCCCGTGGTGGCGTCGATCGGCGCCTTGTAGGAGGGCGACAGGCCCACCGCCGCCGTGTACACGCGCGGGTGGTGCATCGCGAGCTTCAGCGCGCAGTAGCCGCCCGTGGAGTCGCCGATGATGCCCCAACTGCCGGGCCTCGACCCCACCCGGTAGTGGCCGGCGATGGCCCTGGGCAGGTCCTGGGCGAAGAACGTCTCCGTCTGCGGCCCGTTCGGCACGTCCACGCACTCGGTGTCCCGGGGCGGCGCCACGGTCGGCCGCAGCATCACCAGGATCATCGGCTGCGCCCTGCCGTCGCGCGCCAACTCGTGCGCGGTGTGCGGAAAGTTGAGCTTCGTGATGAGGGACTCCGAGGTCCCCGGATAGCCGGTGAGCACGACCACGACCGGGAAGGTGCGCTTCGCGTACTGCGGCTGGAAGTACTCCGGTGGCAGATAGACGTACGCCGGAGAGGTGATCCCCGTCTTCTTGCCGACGACGCCGATCTTCTGGATCTGGCCGCCGACCCTGGGCAGATGACCGCCCGGCACCCGCACCGACTGCGTGGACAGCACCTGGAAACCGCCGTGCACCCCGCTGCTCTGGTCCACGACCACGCCCTGGTCGGTCTCCTTGCCCAGGAGGTCGTCCCAGGAGGCGTAGAAACCGAAACTCTGGTTGACGGCAAGACCGACCGAGGCGAACACCGCGACCTGGGTGGCCAGCAGGAGCACCGCCCGGCCGCTGACGGCCCGCCAGTTGCGGCGCGCCAGCCGGGGCCAGAACGCGATCGTGCCGATGAACAACAGAGCGGCGGCCAGGATCGCCAGCGCCAGCACTGTTTTGCTCGTGAGCCCCATGACTGCTGTCGCCCGCTCTCTCCCCCGGTGCCGGCCGCCGTGCTCACGTTCCTTCACAGCGGCTTGCCCCGGACTTTGGGTGTCCTTTGAAACGGCTTTCCACGGGGGAGTGAACCTGTTCCCCCGAGACACCGTCCTAGAGGGCGCAATGTCGCCGGATGCCGGATTGGCTCCGGATTCCAGGTCTCTCGCAGAACTACGGGATGCGATGTCTGTCAGGACAGATGGTGAAATGTCGGCCGGGGTTCCGGAACGATCAAGCCGAGTACGACGCGTACTGAGCGGCCCGCGTCCCGAGGCCGTCCCCGCGGTGGTCGCCCGGGCCTGTGCACTCGTGGGTCTCGTCGACATCGCCGCCGGGGTGTTCCCGCGCTTCCGGCACAGCCGGATGCACGCGATCGCCGAGGTGCTGCCCGGCGCGCTCGGCCCGTTCGCCGCCGCGCTCTCGCTCAGCACCGGCGTCCTGCTGCTGCTCCTCGCGCACGGCCTCAGGCGCCGCAAGCGCCGGGCCTGGCGGGCAGCCGTGGCCCTGCTGCCGGCCGGCGCCGTGGCCCAGTTCGCCTACCGGCACTCGCTCGTCGGGCTGGTCATCTCCGTCCTCCTGCTCGTGGTGCTGCTGCGCCACCGCACCGAGTTCGAGGCGCTGCCCGACCCGCGCAGCCGCTGGCGCGCGCTCACCAACTTCGTCCTGATGAGCGCCGGTTCGCTCGCGCTCGGGCTGGTCATAGTGAGCGCCCACGGCGACCGCATGTACGGCGACCCGAGCCTCGCCGACCGCATCACCCACGTCCTGTACGGCCTGTTCGGCTTCGAGGGCCCCGTCGACTACGACGGGCCCACCTCCTGGACCGTCGGCTACTCGCTCGGCGCCCTGGGCCTGCTGACCGCCATCACGACGATCTACTTCGCCTTCCGCCCCGAACACCCGGCCGCACACCTCACCCAGGAGGACGAGGACCGGCTGCGCGTCCTCCTCGACAAGCACGGCCGCCGCGACTCCCTCGGCCACTTCGCGCTGCGCCGCGACAAGGCGGTCGTCTTCTCCCCCAGCGGCAAGGCGGCGGTGACCTACCGCGTCGTCTCCGGTGTGATGCTGGCGAGCGGCGACCCGATCGGCGACGTGGAGGCCTGGCCCGGCGCCATCGAACGCTTCATGGACGAGGCCAAGGCCCACTCCTGGACCCCCGCCGTCATGGGCTGCTCGGAGACCGGCGGCGAGGTCTGGACCCGCGAGACCGGCCTCGACGCCCTCGAACTGGGCGACGAGGCGGTGGTGGACGTCGCGGATTTCTCCCTCTCCGGGCGCGCGATGAGAAACGTGCGCCAGATGGTCAAGCGCATCGAACGCGCGGGCTACGAGACCCGGGTACGGCGCATCCGTGACCTCGGGGAGAACGAGCTGGAGCGGATCAGGCTCGCCGCGGAGGACTGGCGCGGCACCGACACCGAGCGAGGCTTCTCCATGGCGCTGGGCCGCATCGGCGACCCGGGAGACGGCGACTGCCTGATCGCCACCGCCCACAAGGCCGACGAGCAGCCCGGCCCGTACGGCGACCTCAAGGCGATCCTGCACTTCGTGCCGTGGGGCACCGACGGCGTCTCCCTGGACCTGATGCGACGCGACCGCTCGGCCGACCCCGGCATGAACGAACTGCTCATCGTGGCCGCCCTGGAGGCCGCCCCCCGCCTCGGCGTAGCCCGCGTGTCATTGAACTTCGCCATGTTCCGCTCCGCCCTGGCCCGCGGCGAGAAGATCGGCGCAGGACCGGTACTGCGCGCCTGGCGCGGCCTCCTGGTGTTCCTCTCCCGCTGGTTCCAGATCGAGTCCCTGTACAAGTTCAACGCGAAGTTCCGCCCCCGCTGGGAACCCCGCTTCGTGGTCTACCGCACCTCAAGCGACCTCCCCCGCATCGGCCTGGCCGCCATGCAGGCAGAGGGCTTCGTGAACCTGGCCCTCCCCCGCATCCTCCGCCGCCGCACCGCGTCCCGGCGCCCGTGCGCCCACGGGGTGTCGGACAGAGGGACGGTACGCGCGGCGTGACGAGAAGGGCGGGCGGGTGGGAAACAACGGCACAAACCACAACGCACCCGCACCGACAGATCCCGCCAAACCGCCGGGGGCCTACGCTGAACGCATGAACAACCACAGCGGACGCGGCCGGGTCGCCGGCCTCCCGGCCTGGGACCGCTGCGCGGTCATGGGCGTCGTGAACGTGACCCCGGACTCCTTCTCCGACGGCGGCCGCTGGTTCGACACGACCAACGCCGTCAAACACGGCCTCGACCTGGTCACCGAGGGCGCCGACCTGGTGGACGTCGGCGGCGAGTCCACCCGCCCCGGCGCCACCCGCGTCGACGAGGCCGAGGAACTCAAGCGCGTCGTCCCCGTGGTCCGCGGCCTCGCCGCCGAGGGCGTCACCGTCTCCGTCGACACCATGCGCGCCTCGGTCGCCGAACAGGCGCTCGCGGCGGGCGCCGCACTCGTCAACGACGTCAGCGGCGGCCTCGCGGACCCCGCGATGATCCCGGTCGTCGCGGACTCCGGCGCCCCCTTCGTCGTCATGCACTGGCGCGGCTTCCTGGAGGGCGGCAACATCAAGGGCGTGTACGCGGACGTCGTCTCCGAGGTCGTCGACGAACTCCACGCGCGCGTGGACGCCGTACTGGCCGGCGGTGTCGCCCCCGACCGGATCGTCGTGGACCCGGGTCTCGGCTTCTCCAAGGGCGCCGATCACGACCTGACCCTCCTGGCCCACCTCGACCGCCTCCACGGCCTGGGCCACCCCCTCCTGGTCGCCGCGTCCCGCAAACGGTTCCTGGGCCGCGTACTGGCCGGGCCCGAGGGCCCCCCGCCGCCCGCGCGGGAGCGCGACGCCGCCACCGCCGCCGTCTCCGCGCTCGCCGCCCACCAGGGCGCATGGGCGGTCCGCGTGCACGAGGTCCGCGCCACCGCCGACGCCGTACGGGTCGCCCGCGCGGTGGAGTGGGCCCGCGACGCGGAAGCCGTCCGCAGCGCAGAGGGAGCCCGGTGAGCGCGCCCCACACCGACGTCGAGCAGGTCGAACTCGCCAACACCGCCTTCTACGAGGCGCTGGAACAGGGCGACTTCGAGGAACTGTCCTCGCTCTGGCTGACCCCCGCCGACCTGGGCGTCGACGAGGAGTACCACGACCCGGCGGAGACCGGCGTGGTCTCCTGCGTGCACCCCGGTTGGCCGGTGCTGACCGGACGCGGCGAGGTGCTCCGCTCGTACGCGCTGATCATGGCGAACACCGAGTACATCCAGTTCTTCCTCACCGACGTGCACGTCTCCATCACCGGCGACACCGCCCTGGTGACCTGCACCGAGAACATCCTCAGCGGCGGCCCGGCCCCCGAGGACAGCGACGAGCTGGGGCCACTGGTCGGCCAGCTGGTCGTCGCCACCAACCTGTTCCGCCGTACGCCCGTCGGCTGGAAGCTCTGGTCGCACCACGCCTCCCCGGTCCTCGCCGAGACCGACGAGGACGAGGCCGACGACACACCCTCCTGAGCCGAACGTGGCCGAAGCCTGCCGAACGTGGTTGGAATCACGAACACGGGGTAAGTGCGGCTACCAGCCCGTGAGCAGCCGTGTTCCCCCGGGGAAACACCCGATGAACCCTCTTGACCATCACGTGGACGGGCCCCTCGTGGGGCGGGCACTGTCAGTGCCCGCAGGTAGATTCGGAAGTGGCTGACGGGCCGGGCGCACCCGGTCCGAAGCGGCCGCCAACGACGATTGCAGGAGTGATTCGCGTGGATCGTGTCGCGCTGCGCGGCCTGAGGGCCCGTGGACACCACGGTGTGTTCCCGCAGGAGCGGGAAGAGGGCCAGACCTTCGTCGTGGACCTCTCCCTCGGCCTGGACACCCGTCCGGCCGCGGCCGACGACGACCTGGCGAAGACCGTGCACTACGGCATCGTGGCGGAGGAGGTCGTGGCCGTCGTCGAGGGCGAGCCCGTCGATCTCATCGAGACGCTCGCCGAACGCATCGCGCAGGTCTGTCTGAAGCACCAGGGGGTCCAGGAGGTCGAGGTGTGCGTCCACAAACCGGACGCGCCGATCACGGTCCCCTTCGACGACGTGACCATCACCATCACCCGGAGCCGAGTATGACCGCCTCGTTCACCGAGAGTCAGAGCGACCCGACCGTCCAGCCGGTGCCGGCCTCCGTCGTCCAGCAGGTGGACGCCGCCGACACCACCCTGCACAACCCGAAGCGCGCCGTGATCTCCCTCGGCTCGAACCTCGGCAACCGCCTGGAGACCCTCCAGGGGGCCATCGACGCCCTGGAGGACACCCCGGGCGTCCGCGTCAAAGCGGTCTCGCCGGTGTACGAGACGGAGCCGTGGGGCGTCCCCGAGGGCAGCCAGCCGTCGTACTTCAACGCCGTGGTCGTCCTGAAGACGACACTCCCCCCGTCCTCGCTCCTGGAGCGCGCCCACGCCGTCGAGGAGGCCTTCCACCGCGTCCGCGAGGAGCGCTGGGGCCCGCGCACGATCGACGTCGACATCGTCGCGTACGCCGACGAGGTCTCCGACGACCCGGTGCTCACCCTCCCCCACCCGCGCGCCCACGAGAGGGCCTTCGTCCTCGCCCCCTGGCACGACGTGGACCCCGAGGCCCAGCTGCCCGGCCGCGGCCCGGTGGCGGCGCTCCTGGAGACCCTCGCCCAAGACGGTGTCGCGCCCCGCGCCGACCTGGAACTCCAGCTGCCGGAATAGCCGTTAAGGTCATGACGGCCACAGGTCGGTGGTCCGGTCCGGGGAGCTGAAGGGGCACCGTGAGAGAGCTGCACGTCAAGATGCTGGCCGGCGTGTTCGTGGTCGCCGGAGTGCTCTCCTGGGCGGGGGCCCGGCTGTGGAACTCGGTGGGGACACTCCCGAGCGTCCCGCTGGCCGCCCCCGTCGTCCTCGCCCTGATCGCCGCGGTCCTGCTGGCCACGGCACTCTCGCTCCGCGCCCGCCTCAAGGCCCAGCGCGACCGCCGCCCCGGCGCCAAGGGCGTCGACCCCCTGATGGCCGCCCGCGCGGTCGTCTTCGGTCAGGCCAGCGCACTGGTGGCCGCCCTGGTCGCCGGAATGTACGGCGGCACAGGGGTCTTCCTCCTGGAGTCCCTGGACATCCCCGCCCGCCGGGACCAGGCCATCTACGCCGGCTTCTCGGTCCTGGCAGGCATCGCGGTCATAGCGGCAGCCTTCTTCCTGGAACGAGTCTGCAAACTCCCGGAGGACGACGACAACAACGCGGGCACGGCGCCCGCAGCGTAGACAGGCCTCATGAGGAGCGCCCCAAAGGGGCGCGGGGAACTGCGCGACCAGCCACGACGGCCCCGCAGACGAAAAACCGGCCTGAATCAGCGAGCCATGATGAGGCTCATCGCCTCGTTCCGGGTGGCCGGATCCCGCAACTGCCCCCGAACCGCCGAAGTGATCGTCTTCGCCCCCGGCTTCCGAACCCCCCGCATCGACATGCACATGTGCTCGCACTGCACGACGACGATCACCCCACGCGGCTCCAGGATCTCCATCAGGGAGTCGGCGATCTGCGTGGTGAGTCGTTCCTGCACCTGCGGTCGACGGGCGTAGACATCCACCAGCCGAGCCAGCTTCGAGAGCCCCGTGATCTTGCCGTCGACGGACGGGATGTAGCCGACGTGAGCAACTCCGACGAACGGCACCAGGTGATGTTCGCAGGAAGACAGCACCTCGATGTCCTTCACCAGCACCATCTCGTCGTGCCCCAGGTCGAACGTCGTCGTCAGGACGTCCTCGGGCTTCTGCCACAGCCCCGCGAATATCTCCCGGTACGCCCGCGCCACCCGCCCCGGCGTCTCCCGCAGGCCCTCGCGGTCCGGGTCCTCGCCGACCGCGATCAGCAGTTCGCGCACGGCGTTCTCCGCCCGCTTCTCGTCGAACACGCCGATCGTGCCTTCGCCGTCCAGCGTCACGGGGTCGGTCATCTGGTGCCTCGTTCCTGTCCCTGTCACGCGTGTGGACCACGCGTCGCACGTGCGGACATACCGAAATGCCGCGTCCCCCAGGCTAGAACCTGAGGGACACGGCATCCATTCCGGGCCCACTGAGCGGGAGGAGGCGGGAGAGCCGGGATCAGCTCTCCGTACGATCCTCCGGCACCGGCTCCGTCACGGGGACGGACTCGGTGGCTCCGGCCTTGGTGGTGATCGCCGGCGCCGAGCCGTTCGTCCCGTTCGTCAGCGACAGCTCCTTGGGGGAGAGCACCGGCGGGCGGGTGGACGGCGTACGGCGGGAGGAGCCGGTCCACGCGGGGCGGGCCGGGCGCTTCACGATGGGAGCGAAGACCTCGGCGATCTGCTCCTTGCTCAGCGTCTCCTTCTCCAGCAGCTGCAGCACCAGCGCGTCGAGCACGTCGCGGTTCTCGACCAGGATCTCCCAGGCCTCGTTGTGCGCGTTCTCGATGAGCTTCTTGACCTCTTCATCGACGAGCGCGGCGACCTCTTCCGAGTAGTCGCGCGGGTGCGACATCTCCCGGCCCAGGAAGGGCTCGGTGTTGTCGCCGCCGAACTTGATCGCGCCGAGGCGCTCGGTCATGCCGTACTGCGTGACCATCGCGCGGGCCGTTGCCGTGGCCTTCTCGATGTCGTTCGCGGCACCCGTCGTCGGGTCGTGGAAGACCAGTTCCTCCGCCGCCCGGCCGCCCAGCATGTATGCCAGCTGGTCGAGCATCTCGTTGCGAGTGGTGGAGTACTTGTCCTCGTCCGGGAGCACCATCGTGTAACCGAGGGCCCGGCCGCGGGACAGGATCGTGATCTTGTGGACCGGGTCGGAGTTCGGGGAGGCCGCCGCGACCAGGGCGTGGCCGCCCTCGTGGTACGCGGTGATCTTCTTTTCCTTGTCCGACATGATCCGGGTCCGCTTCTGCGGACCCGCCACGACGCGGTCGATGGCCTCGTCCAGCGCGGCGTTGTCGATCAGCTTCCTGTCGCCACGGGCGGTGAGCAGTGCGGCCTCGTTGAGGACGTTGCTCAGGTCCGCGCCGGTGAAGCCCGGCGTGCGACGGGCGACCGCCGACAGGTCGACGTCCGGAGCGACCGGCTTGCCCTTCTGGTGAACCTTGAGGATCTCCAGTCGGCCGATCATGTCCGGGCGGTCGACCGCGATCTGGCGGTCGAAACGGCCGGGACGCAGCAGCGCCGGGTCGAGGATGTCGGGACGGTTGGTGGCTGCGATGAGAATCACACCACCCTTGACGTCGAAGCCGTCCATCTCGACGAGCAGCTGGTTGAGCGTCTGCTCGCGCTCGTCGTGACCACCGCCGAGGCCGGCGCCGCGATGGCGGCCGACCGCGTCGATCTCGTCGACGAAGACGATCGCCGGAGCGTTCGCCTTGGCCTGCTCGAAGAGGTCACGGACCCGGGAGGCACCGACACCGACGAACATCTCGACGAAGTCGGAACCCGAGATCGAGTAGAACGGAACGCCCGCCTCGCCCGCGACGGCACGCGCGAGCAGCGTCTTGCCCGTACCGGGAGGCCCGTAGAGGAGCACACCCTTGGGGATCTTGGCGCCGACGGCCTGGAACTTGGCCGGCTCCTGGAGGAACTCCTTGATCTCGTGCAGTTCCTCGACGGCCTCGTCCGAGCCCGCGACGTCCGCGAACGTCGTCTTCGGGGTGTCCTTGGTGATGAGCTTGGCCTTGGACTTCCCGAAGTTCATGACTCGGGAGCCGCCGCCCTGCATCTGGTTCATCAGGAACAGGAACACGACGACGATGAGGACGAAGGGGAGCAGCGACAGCAGAATGCCCACGAACGCGTTCTGCTTGGTCGGGGAGACCGTGTAGCCGTCCGGAATCTGCTTGTTCTGGAACTTGTCCTGGAGAGTGTTCGCCAGGTTGACGCCCTGGTCGCCGATGTAGCTCGCCTGGATCTTCGAGCTGCCCTCGACCTTTTGGCCGTCCTTGAGCTGGACCTTGATGACCTGCTCGTCACCGGTGGTGATCTTGGCCTGCTCGACCTTGTTGTCATTGATCGCCTGGACGACCTGGCCGGTGTCCACCGTCTTGTAGCCGCCGGACGAGCCGACGACCTGCATCAACACGACCACGGCAAGGACGGCCAGCACGATCCACATGACCGGCCCACGGAAGTATCGCTTCACGTCCATCCATACGGAGCGGTGCCGCCCCGTCCCTCCTGCCATAGTGAGTTTGACAAAGACTGTTCTAAAGACTGCTCTTCGGACGGTACCCCAGCTTTGTCACCCGAAGGCGCACGGGCGGGCTGGCAATCACGTCCACGCAAGCTCCAACGGCGCGGGACCCTCCGGGGTTCCCGGACGTCCGAGAGGACCGGCCCTTTGGCTCAGCCGCCGTAGACGTGAGGCGCGAGCGTACCGACGAACGGAAGGTTGCGGTACTTCTCCGCGTAGTCGAGGCCGTAACCGATCACGAACTCGTTCGGGATGTCGAAGCCGACCCACTCCACGTCGATGGCGACCTTCGCGGCCTCCGGCTTGCGCAGCAGGGTGCAGATCTTCAGCGACTCGGGCTCGCGGGAGCCGAGGTTGGAGATCAGCCAGGACAGGGTCAGCCCGGAGTCGATGATGTCCTCGACGATGAGGACGTGCTTGCCCTTGATGTCGGTGTCGAGGTCCTTGAGGATCCGCACCACACCGGAGGACTGGGTGCCCGCGCCGTACGACGACACGGCCATCCAGTCCATGGTGAGGGGGGTGGACAGCGCCCGGGCCAGGTCGGCCATGACCATCACCGCGCCCTTGAGGACACCGACGATCAGCAGGTCCTTGCCCGCGTACTCCGCGTCGATCTTCGCTGCCAGCTCTACGAGCTTCGCGTCGATCTCTTCCTTGGTGATGAGCACCGACTTGAGGTCGGCACCCATGTCTTTCGCGTCCACCCGCATCACTTTCGGTCGTCCCACCTGCTGCCCGGCCCCTCTCGGAAGGGGGGTGGGATTCAGCCTTGCCGAATCACCAGTCTGCCACCCTGCCGCTGGGCGACGACCCGGCCGGGGAGATTGATGGCTCCCTGACCGCGCCAACCGGTGATCAGCCGGTCGACTTCCTCGATGTGGCGGGCGAACAGCGAACCGGCCGGAGCGCCCGCCTCGATGGCGGCGCTGCGCAGGATGCGGCGGCGTACGGCGGGCGGCAGGGCGTACAGCTTGGCGCACTCCAGGAGGCCCGCCGCGTCCCGTACGGAGGCCTCGGCCTGGCGGGCCCAGGTGTCGAGGGCGTCGGCGTCGTCGCGGGAGAGCTGGGCCGTACGGGCGAGCGCCTCGACGACTCCCTTGCCGAGGGCTTTCTCCAGGGCGGGCAGGCCCTCGTGACGCAGCCGGGACCGGGTGTAGGCCGGGTCGGCGTTGTGCGGGTCGTCCCAGACCGGGAGGGACTGGACCATGCACGCCTTGCGGGCGGTCTGCCGGTCGAGCTGCAGGAAGGGGCGGCGGTAACGGCCGTCGGCCCCCGAGACCGCGGCCATTCCGGAGAGGGAGCGGATGCCGGAGCCGCGGGCGAGGCCGAGCAGGACGGTTTCGGCCTGGTCGTCGCGGGTGTGGCCGAGGAGGACGGCGGCGGCGCCGTGGCGCTCGGCGGCGGCGTCCAGTGCGGCGTACCGGGCGTCGCGGGCGGCGGCCTCGGGGCCGCCCTCACGGCCGACGGTGACGGCGATCGACTCGACCGGGGCGAGGCCGAGTTCGGTCAGCCGCAGGACCACCTCGTCGGCGCGGAGGTCGGAGCCGGGCTGCAGGCCGTGGTCGACGGTCACGCCCCCGGCGCGCAGGCCGAGTTTGGGCGCTTCGAACGCGAGAGCGGAGGCGAGCGCCATGGAGTCGGCGCCGCCGGAGCACGCCACGAGGACGAGCGGGGAGGACTCGCCAGGTGTAGTGGGGCCGGGGAGAAGCGCGGCGTGCTGAGCGTGCGGGGTGTGGTGCCCGCTGAGGATGTCGTGGAGGGCGCGGCGAACCGCCAGGCGTATCGCCGCGACCGCAGGATGGGGACCCATGTCCGGTTCCCTTCATGAAGTTTTCGGGGGGTGAGCCGATTCCGGTCACTCAGAGTGTGTAGATGGTGACAGAAACGGGCCGTTCCCCGAGCATTGCACGCCTACCCATGCCCCACGGTCCCTCGGACGGGTGATTGAAGGGGCGTTCACCTGCCGTCGGCCGGATTCGTTCACCACGTACCCCATGGGCTCACGATTCCGTCTTGCGGTGCACCCTCGCGACCCAGTCCGCCGGTTTGGCGATCTCCGCCTTCGTCGGGAGGGTGTTCGGGGAGGTCCAGACGCGGTTGAAGCCGTCCATGCCGACCTGGTCGACGACCGCGCGGACGAAGCGTTCGCCGTCCCGGTACTGCTTGAGTTTGGCATCGAGACCGAGCAGCTTGCGCAGGGCGAGGTCCAGGCGGGAGGCGCCCTTGGCCCGTCGTTGCTGGAATTTCTCCCGGATCTCGGCCACGGAGGGCACCACCGCGGGGCCCACTCCGTCCATCACGAAATCGGCGTGCCCCTCCAGGAGGGACATGACCGCGGTGAGCCTGCCGAGGATCTCCCGCTGGGCCGGCGTCTGCACCAGCTCGACCAGGGAACGTCCGCCGTCGTCCTCCTCGCCCTCCGGCCGGCCGCCCGCGAGGGACTGCGCGGCCTCCCTGATGCGCTCCAGGAACGTCATGGGGTCGACGTCGGTCTCCCCCAAGAACGACTGGATTTCGCCCTCCAGGTGGTCGCGCAGCCAGGGCACGCCGGTGAACTGGGTGCGGTGCGTCTCCTCGTGCAGACACACCCAGAGCCGGAAGTCGTGGGGCTGTACGTCGAGTTCGCGCTCCACGTGCACGATGTTCGGCGCGACGAGGAGCAGCCGGCCGCCGCCGTTGGCGCCCGCCGGCAGTTCGCGGGTGGCCGGCGCGAAGGTCTCGTACTGGCCGAGAACCCGCGACGACAGGAACGACAGCAGCATCCCCAGTTCGACGCCGGTGACCTTGCCGCCGACCGCGCCGAGCACGGCCCCGCCCGGTGAACTCCCGCGCCGCTCCTCCATCTTCCCGAGCAGCGGCCTGAGCACCTCACGGAACCCGGCGACGTTCGCCCGCACCCAGCCGGGGCGGTCGACGACGAGTACGGGGGTGTCGTGGACGGCGTCGGTCCCCATCCGGGTGAACCCCCGGACGTGCTCCTCGGACGCCTTCGCGTGCCGCCGCAGCTCCGCGACGATGGCCCGGGCCTCGTCACGGCTCACCTCCGGGCCCGGCCTCACCAGCCGGGTCGCGGTCGCCACCGCGAGATTCCAGTCGACCATCCCAGCAGATGCCGCACCACCGATGCTCGTCATGCGTCAACGGTACGGGAGCGGTCCCCTTGGGGGCAGGTTGCGAGGTCGGCAGAGGCCGGGCTCTGTTGGGTCGGCACCCGGCGTTGTCGGCTGTGCCCACCCGTTCCGCCCTGCGGAACGCCTGCCCACAGCGGTGCCGATGCGCTGCGGCGCGGGCGGGCTGGGGGCCAGGAGCCGCGC